>SVMW01000032.1 GCA_015067215.1 Oscillospiraceae bacterium
CCTCTCAGAGTTATATAACTCCAAGAGGACGAAAATATCTTTCGTGGTTCCACCTCTGTTCGCTGATATCTCACGATATACAGCCTCACTAAGTACTATCATACTTTTTCGCGGTAACGGGCGAAGGACCGATTTAGTCTACTGGGGGCAAAATCCCTTTTCGGTAAATAGCTCAAAGATGTGTTCAACCACAGCTTCATAGTTCTTTCCACCAGCCAGAACCTCTCTGTAAATCCGTCTGTAATCTACTATTTCTTATCAATGCTTTTGCGAGATGTATTAAATTGTTGTTATCATACACCTGCACAGCTTTTTTGTCAACAGTTTTTTTGTTAAATAATTTATTTAATAAAATCTGCAGCTGAAAATGTTATTGTGTACAATAAACAATAAAGCCGGTAAAAACTACCGGCTTCAATGTAATATATTATATAATTTATAGGTTTATTTAGAATACATCTGTGCAAACTGTTCTGCAATGTTAAGCATATGGTCGCCGATACGTTCAATATCTGTGAGCATTTCGGAGTAGATAACACTTGCTTCAGGTGCACAGCTTGTTGTTTTCATTCGTTCAATCTGTGCTTTTCTGTATTTGTCAGTCATATCGTCAAGTTTCTGTTCAACCTGTGCGATTTCGGTGAGAGTTTCAATGTTGTAAAGACGCATATCACCGTCAAAAGCAGAGATAGAATCCATGCAAACATCTTTCATTTTCTGAATTTCGCTCAATGCTCTTTCGGAGAAGGACATGCCGTGACCTGTAAGATATTTTACATATCCGCTGAAGTTCATAGCGTGGTCGCCTATACGTTCAATGTTGCCTACAATGCGGAAATAGCCGCTGATAAGTTCGCTGTCAGCATCCGGCATCGGTTTGGAAATAATGGAAGAAATATACTGACAGATCTGTGCATTGAGAGTGTCAATTTTATCCTCGTTTTCTTTCAGTTTGGCTTCGTATTCCATGGTGTTGTTCAAAACAGCATCAAAGCTCATAACGATGTTTTCTTTTGTAATGGAATACATATATTCAAGTTCTTCGCGGATATTTGCGATGATGATAGCCATGTTACCAATGTTGTATGTAGACAGATGGCTGCAGCGTTCTGCAAGGCTTGGTCTTGCTTTTTCGGATTCCTTGTCAGGAAGAATAATGCATGCAAGTTTTACCATCTGTTTAGCAAACGGGAACAGAACAATTGTTGTCACAACTTTGTACACAAGGTGAGCATTGGCAATCTGTGCACTTGGGTTGTTAGGGAACAGGTTCATAAACCATGTGGTGAAAGGCACAAGTTCACAGACAACAAGGAAGAACAGTGTGCCGAAAATGTTGAACATAAGGTGGATAAGTGTTGTTCTTTTTGCGTTTACAGATGTACCAAGGGAAGCAAGAACTGCGGTTACACAGGTACCGATAGTGAAACCAAAGAGAACATAAATACCGTTGTCAAGGGTAACAACACCGCTCATTGCCAAAGCCTGCAAAATACCAACGGAAGCAGAAGATGACTGGATAATTGCGGTAAAGATTGTACCTGCCAGGATACCGATAATAGGGTTGGAAAATTCGGTGATTATCTTTACAAAAAGTTCTGAATCTCTGAGACCGGACATAGAGCCGCTCATCATATCCATACCAATAAACAGAATACCAAAACCGGCAATGATTTTACCCCAGTGGTTAATATTTTCTTTTTTGGAGAAAACAATCATACAAACACCGATAAATGCAAAAGCAGGTGCGATTTCTTTAATATCAAGAGTGATAAGCAAACCGGTTACTGTTGTACCGATGTTGGCACCCATAATAACACCAACAGCCTGTCCAAGTTGCATAAGACCGGAGTTTACAAAGCCAACCAGCATAACTGTAGTAGCGGAAGATGACTGGATGATTGCGGTGATAACTGTACCTACGATAACCCCCATAAATGTGCTGGAAGTCAGTTTTTCCAAAATGGATTTCATCTTGTTACCGGCTGCAGCTTCAAGACCGGCACTCATCATATTCATACTGTAAAGGAACAAAGCCAGACCGCCAAAAAGTGTTAATGCTTGTGATAATCCCATAAAATTTTCTCCTGTGAATTGAAAAAATGTGTTTATAATAAATATTCTGCTGAATAATTATTGATTTGTTGAGTAGTTTAATTATAAAAATTGATTTTATTTAAATAAATGAATTTTACCGCTGTCATTAAGGCGTTTTATTATTACAAGTGCAATAGGAAAAACAAATATGCCAGGCACACCCATGAATCTTACACCCAAAAACATTGCCATCAAAGTTACAATTGCGGGCAGACCAACCTGTTCACCAACAATTTTAGGCTCAATTATCTGACGAATAACCGAAATTATGGCGTAAAGTATCAGCATACCTATGCCAAAAGCAAAGCGTCCCTGTACAAGCGAAAATATACTCCACGGTATCAGAACACCGCCGCTGCCGCAGACAGGTATAATGTCAAACACAGCTGTAACCAACGCGATTATGGCAAAATTTTCAACTCCGAGCAGCCAGAGGCCTATGCTTAGTTCACAAAAAGTGATAGTCATAATCAGCAGATAGCTTTTGCCGTACTGACAAAGGGTGGAAACGGTGTATTCTTTAACATCTTTAAGAATATGGTGCCAGTTTTCAGGCAGCTGACGAACTATAAAAGCTACAATGTTTTCGTAGTCGGAAGCAATAAAAAATGTGGAAATAACCGAAATCAGCACACCAACCACAAAAAAAGGAACTTTGGTAATATAGGATGAAAGCCAGCCGATTGCGCTGACAGATATATCAGAGATAGCTGATCCGAGATTTGCAACAAACTGTTGTGCCGAAGCAGTAATGGTTTCTGCCATATCGGGCGCTACTGCAGCAATAAAATTCTGTACAATCTGAGGCACACTGCTTATAAATGGTTCAATGTTTTCTGCATAAATATAAGGCAGGTCTGCAAACCAGTTTTTTAATGCAAGATATATGCCGAAACCAATAAGAACAACAAGCCCTACGCTGACAGCATAAAAGAGAAACGCGCAAAAACAGGCAGCAAATCTTTTTTTGACTTTAAACTGCTGCGAAACCTTGCAGGCGAGGGGATTGATAACAGCCGAAACTGCAAAAGCAATAAAAAACGGCATAATCCAACCGACAACATATTTGAGTATAAACACCGTTATTGCGGCTGCCATTATGAAAAAAACAATGTTTACGATAAATTTTTTCTTTCTTTCGTATGACATAATATCACCCCAAATTACCTCATTATATATTGTATATTATTTGTAAATTTTCTGCAAGTAATATGTAAAATTATCCTATAACAAATTTTTATAACAAAAATATATAAATTTCGTGTTAAACTGAAAAAATCATCGGATAAAATCTGATGATATATGGTGTATTGTTGACAATATTTACACCGATAGTATAAAATTATAATCAGGAATTATAGTATAAACAGAATTGAAAACGGAGGATATAATATGAATATTAGTCTCCTTGATGTAGTTGGTCCGGTAATGATAGGTCCTTCCAGTTCTCACACTGCAGGCGCCGCCAAACTGGCAAAAACGGCAGCTACAATAGCTGGAAAGCCTTTTAATAAAGTAAGTTTTGGGCTGGGTGGCTCATTTGCACACACATACAAAGGTCATTTTACCGACCGTGCTCTTGTTGCAGGGGCTCTTGGTATGAGTGAAGACGACGAAGAGCTTGTGAACAGCTTTGAAATTGCACAGCAGCGCAATATAGAATTTGAATTTTATCCTGCTGAAATAGTAAGTGAATACGAAAACACTGCTAAAATAACTTTTTATCTGGAAGACGGCAGTGAATATTTTGTGGAAGGTGCATCCCTGGGAGGCGGCAGAATTCTCATCACAAATATAAACGGCCTTGCCTGCGAAATCACAGCATCAAGCCCGACAATCATTGTAAAACAGCAGGATGTAAAGGGTGTTGTAAGTGACGTAAGTGCAATACTTGCCTATGACAATATCAACATTGCGGTTATGAAGGTAAGCCGTACCGGCCGCGGTGACACAGCTTATTGTGTTATCGAATGTGACCAGATTATCCCTGACAGTGTAATTGAAGATTTAAAACAGGTTAACAATGTACTTTCAGTAGTTGTTGTGAATATACAGGAGGATTAGTTTATGTATAAAAACGCTCAGGAACTATTGGAACTGTGTGAAAAAAGCGGAAAGCGTGCGTGGGAGATTGCCCTTGATACCGAAATTAAACTTACAGGTATGAGCGGGGAAAAAATTCTTGAACATTTTGGTAAGCGCCTCGATATAATGATTAATTCTGCCAAAAAAGCCCTTGAACATAAGCAGGCAACAAAGGGCGGTCTTATAGATGGCGTAGCCAACTGTCAGTACGAATATTCAAAAACTGAAGATTCGGTGACAGGCGGATATCTCAACTATGTTATGGCATTGGCTTATTCTTCCAGCGAAGTAAATGCTTCAATGGGCAAAATATGTGCATCACCAACTGCAGGCAGCTGCGGTATTCTTCCGGCAGTGCTGGTTGCAATGATGGAAAAGGAAAACATATCAAGAGAAAAAGTACTTGAAGCCTTGGTTTTTGCAAGTGCAATCGGTGCAATATATACCCGCAACGCAACAGTTGCAGGTGCAGACGGCGGTTGTCAGGCGGAATGCGGTGTTGCTTCCAGCATGGCGGCAGCGGCAGCAGCATATATGAAAGGGGCATCGGACAAAGCCTGTTTTGATGCTGCAGGATTTGCAATGATAAATGTTATGGGTCTTGTATGCGACCCTGTTGCAGGTCTTGTTGCACTGCCTTGTGCACACCGCAATGCATCAGGTGCAGTAAATGCACTTATAGCGGCAGATATGGCACTTGCAGGTCAGGTAAGCCATATTCCGTTTGATCAGGTGGTGGATGCTATGTTCAAGGTTGGCAAAATGCTTCCTCCGCAGCTGCGTGAAACTGCAAAAGGCGGCATTGCATCAACCCCTGCAGGAAAGGCTATTTACAAGGAAATTTTTGGTGCATAACTTTGTTTATCTGAGTTCTGCAACTGCGGTACTTTGATATAAATTTAATTTCAGGAGATTGCTGTTTGAAGAAAAACAACACCTTGGAGATTGTGCTGTAAACGGGAGGTTTACGGTACATCCCACAAACCTCCCGTAGCTTGCGGTCAACAATTTACAGGAGGATTAAAAAATGACAAATGACCTTATTATCCGTATAGAAACGGAAAAAGATTACAAAACAGCCGAAAACGTTACAAGGGAGGCATTCTGGAACGTGTACAGACCGGGATGTCTGGAACATTATGTACTCAATCAGTTCCGCGGCAACAAGGATTTTATCCCGCAGCTCAGTTTTGTACTGGAAAAAGATGGGGAAATTATCGGCCACATTATGTATGCAAAGGCTCATATTGAGCTGGAAAACGACACAAAACTGCCGATAATGACCTTTGGTCCGTTCAGCATTCTGCCACAGTACAGGGGAAAGGGCTATGGAGCATATCTGCTGACATACTCTATGGAAAAGGCTGTAAAAATGGGTGCAAAAGCACTTGCCATAACAGGAGATATAAACTTTTATGGCAGGTTTGGTTTTGTTTTGGCAAAAAGCAGAAATATATTTTATAAAGAATATCCTGATGCAGACTTTTTTCTGATAAAAGAGCTTGAAAACGGTTTTCTGACAGGGGTAAGGGGATACTACACAGACCCTGCAGGATACTTTGTGGATGAAAATGAAGCAGAATTATTTGATACACAGTTTGCACCAAAGCAGAAACTTATATTACCAGGCCAACTTGTATAATTCAAAAGCCGAAGGCAATACGCCATCGGCTTTTTCTGTTATTTCTTGAAATAGACACAATACAATTATATAATATAGTCAGTGATTTATAAAAGAAGGTGCATTCTATGTATGATATTCTTATAAAAAACGGACAGATAATTGACGGCAGCGGCAAAGCTGCGTTTTGTGCGGATATCGCTGTTAAAGATGGAAAAATTGCAAAAATCGGCAAAATAAGCAGCCCGGCTGAAAAAACAATAGATGCTGCTGGCAGATATGTGACGCCGGGATTTTTTGATATGCACAGCCATGCTGACCTTACAGCAATGCTGTGTCCTGATATGGAAGGACTGCTTGGGCAGGGTATCACAAGCTGTTTTACAGGTCACTGCGGTATGACAATGGCACCTGCAGGCAGATATTTTATGGGCATGCTTGAAGATGTAAAGGCGTTTGAAGAAATAATGCCGTTTCAGACCTATGGTAAAGGCCCGGGCAGTTACCCTTCAGCCGACACCGAAAGTGTCCGCAAAGCTTTCAGAACACGTTTTGGTGTTGATATGGACTGGACAACTTTTGGCGAGTTCCGTGACCGTCTCAGAAAAGACGGAATCGGTGTAAATATGTATATGGAGGTTGGCCATGCACAGATACGCATGGATGCAATGGGCTTTGACTATGCACGCATTGCCACACAGGATGAAATTGACGTGATGAAAAAACATGTTGTGGAGGCTATGGAATCGGGTGCAACAGGCCTTACATTCGGACTTGACTATGCCCCGGGTAAATATGCCGGCAGCGACGAACTGAACCAGCTTGCAGAATGTATAAGACCATACAACGGCATTCTTGCGGCGCATATACGCAACTATGGAAAACATCCTGATACACAGCAGGAATTCTACACTGTTGACGGTATAAAGGAACTTATGGATATAGGGCTTAAACATGGTCTGCATGTACATATCAGCCACATCGGTGACGGTTTTGATATCAAACCGTTTGACCAGTTTATGATGGACGCAAGTGCCCACAGAACACTGCAGATTATTGAAGAATACCGTCAGAAAGGCCTGCACGTTACATGGGATGTGCTTGTGCCTGAATATATCCCGTGGTTTTTCTTCCCAGATCTTGCGGGAATTGTAAAATACTACGTTGCATGCTGCGGCGGCAAAAAGGCGTTTGCCGAAAAGCTGAAAAGCCATGCATATCAGTACGAAATTGCACAGGCAATAAAAGAAAACAAAAACCCGTCTTTTGGCTGGTTTAAGGACGAATACGAAATTTTACGCTGCAAAAACAAGGATTATGAAGGCAAAACAATTAAAGAAATTGCCAAAATGATTGGTAAAGAACCTGTTTATGCAATGTTTGATATTCTTATGGAAGATATGGATACCCGTTATAGACAAAACCGACTTGGTTCAGGTCATCATACCAATGTGTTTCAGGAGGCAGATGATGCCTCAATGGGCCTTGACAACTGTGGCTATAACTATAACTGGGAAGGCGAAAAGCCTGATATGCCTGTGGATTACAGCACACCAACAAGTTACTGCGGTATGATAACCTTTATTGAAAAACGTAAGGATTTTCCTTTGGAGGATACAATCCGCAAAATGACAGGCAATGCAGCAATGGCACTTGGTGTAAAAGAGCGTGGTTTTATAAAAGAGGGGATGGCGGCAGATATTGTAATAATTGATTACGAAAATCTGCGCAGCAACGAAGATTTTACTGACCCTCGTCACAAACCTGACGGTATTGATTATGTGCTGGTAAACGGAAAAATTGCAGTTGACCACGGCAGACATACACATATCCGTGCAGGGGTTATTGCAAACGGACTGGAGGCGTAAATATGAACAGAAAAGATTACCGAACAAATATTATATGCGAAATTATTACTCTCGTAATATCAGTTGCGGTTGCTGTATATATGTATAAGGCAGGACAGACAAGATACCTTGGATTTGTGCTTATTGCAGCGGTCGACGGGGTGGCGCTTGCATGGAATACTGTCGGCTATGTAAAAAACAAAAGACAAGACAAAAATCAGACTTTTTTTGAAAATAAATAGAAAAAACCAGGATGGAATAAAACGGACCATCCTGGTTTTTTTAATATTTTCTGTCAAAATTGCGGTATTGTACCGCTTCGAGCATATGCATTTCTTCAATAAGCTGTGACTGTTCGAGGTCGGCAATTGTTCTTGCAACCTTTAAAATTTTGTCGTAACTTCTTGCTGAAAGCCCGAGACTTTTGAATGCTTTTTCCAGCACCTTCTGCGCGGCAGGTGTGGTGCGGCACATCTGCTTTATCATGGCAGGAGGAATGGTTGCATTGGAGGCAATGTTTGTACCTTTAAAACGTTCAGCCTGCATCTGCCGTGCAATCATAACACGCTGCAGAATATCTGCCGAGCTTTCACATTCATAATCATCACCTGCAAGTTCTTCATATTTCACACTTGCAACATTTACATAAAGGTCAATTCGGTCCATCAGCGGTCCGCTCAGCTTGGATTTGTAACTTTCAATCTGCCTTGCAGTACAGGTACAGGGGTGAAAATCGTCATTCAGATAACCGCAGGGGCATGGATTCATTGCACCTACCAGCATAATATTGCTTGGGTAGCTGTGTGTGCCGTTTGCACGTGCAACCACAACCTTGTTGTCTTCCAGCGGTGCACGCAGCGCCTCAAGGGCATCACGGTGAAATTCCGGCAGTTCATCAAGAAAAAGAACACCGTTGTGTGCAAGGGATATTTCGCCCGGTTTTGCCCACGGGCCACCGCCTGTAAGTGCTGCAGTGGAAACCGAATGATGTGGTGAGCGGAACGGACGCCGGCTTATTAGACCACTGTTTTTATCCAGCAGGCCTGCCATGGAATATATTTTTGTGGTTTCAATTGCCTCGCTGAGGCTTATCGGCGGCATAATGGAAGGCAGCCGTTTTGCCAGCATTGACTTACCGCTGCCCGGAGGGCCTGTCAGAACAATGTTGTGCAGGCCGCTTGCGGCAATTTCCAGAGCACGTTTTGCTTCTTCCTGCCCTTTTACATCTTTAAAATCCAGATATTCATGTACAGCTTCGGTAGCTTTGTACTGATAAGGGGACAGACTGTTGCTGCCTTTAAGATAATTTACAATTTCAGAAATATGGCTTATGCCGTAAATTTCAATATCCTGTACAACACTTGCTTCATTGGCATTTTCCAAAGGCAGAAACAGATGGGTGATTCCGTTTTCTTTTGCACAGATAGCCATAGACAAAGCACCGTTTATGCCCCTTACATAACCGTCAAGGCTCAGTTCTCCTGCAAAGGCATATTTGTCGCTTATTTTGGGTATGGCATTTATACATTCAAGAATACCAAGCATTATCGGAACATCATAAACCGCACCGCTTTTGCGGATATCGGCAGGGGCAAGATTTACGGTAATCCGGGAGGCAGGGTATGTAAAATTGCAGTTTTTTATTGCAGAACGCACCCTTTCGCGGGATTCTTTAACTGCATTGTCACCGAGCCCCACTATATCAAAGGCACCAAGCCCGTTGGAAATATGTGCTTCAACAGTAACCAGATAACCATCAATTCCGCTTACTCCAAAACTGTTCAGTTTACTCAGCATAATGTATACACCACCTGATAATTTTTATATCATAATAATACAATATTAAACACTGTTGTGCAACAAACTTAATTGACAACAGACTTTTTTACAGGTACAATTAAAATGATAAAATATGTAAATTATTTATCTAAATAATATATATAAAGGAGAAAGTTATGTACAATCATGAATACGAAAGATGGCTTCACTCTGTAAAGGATGAAGAACTTCTTAAAGAACTTGAAAGCATCCATGGCAATGATGATGCTATCAAAGACAGATTCTTGCTCAGCCTTGAATTCGGCACAGCGGGTCTGCGCGGTGTTCTCGGTGCAGGTACAAACCGTATGAACATTTTTACAGTTGCAAAAGCAACACAGGGCCTTGCAGAATTTCTCAAGTCACAGGGTAAGGAAGCTTCTGTGGCAGTTTCTTATGACTCACGTATCAAAAGCGATGTGTTTGCAAAAATCACAGCAAATGTACTTGCAGCAAACGGCATCAAAGTTTACATATATGATGCTCTCAAACCTGTACCAATGCTCTCCTTTGCAACAAGAAGACTTGGCTGCGATGCAGGTGTAATGGTTACAGCAAGCCACAACCCTGCAAAATACAACGGCTACAAAGTTTATGGTCCTGACGGATGTCAGATGACAAGCGGCAGCGCAGATAAAGTGCTTGCAGAAATCAACAAGCTTGATATTTTCAAAGACATTAAATATACAGATTTTGATGCTGCAGTTGCAGAAGGCAAAATCGAATATATCTCAAAAGAAATTGAAGAAGAATATTACAATTATGTTCTCGGCTGTATGCTGCGTAAAGATATCTTCACAAAAGAAGACCTTAAAATTGTTTATTCACCACTCAATGGCAGCGGTAATGTGCCTGTAAGAACAGTTCTCGGCAAAGCGGGTCTGCAGAACATTACAGTTGTAAAAGAACAGGAAATGCCTGACGGCAACTTCCCAACCTGTCCATATCCAAACCCTGAAATCCGCGAAGCTATGCAGCTTGGTCTTGACCGCCTTAAAGAACTTGACGGCGACATCCTTATTGCAACAGACCCTGACGCTGACCGTGTTGGTATTGCAATCAAGGAAAACGATGACTATGTGCTTATGACAGGCAACCAGGTTGGTATTCTCCTTACAGACTACATTGCAAAAACAAGAAAAGAACTGGGCTGCATGCCTGAAAATCCTGTAATGGTAAAATCCATCGTTTCCTCCAGCCTTGCTGATGAAGTTGCAAAGAGCCATGGGGTAGAAATGAAAAACGTTCTCACAGGTTTTAAATATATTGGTGAACAGATTGCACTTCTTGAAGAAAAAGGCGAAGAAAACCGTTTCATTCTTGGTTTTGAAGAAAGCTACGGTTACCTTGTAGGTACACGCGTGCGCGATAAGGATGCTGTTGTTGCAACACTTATGATTGCAGAAATGGCTGCTTACTACAGAAGTATCGGTTCTTCCATCAATGCAGCACTTAATGAAATCTATGCAAAATTCGGTTACTTCCTCAATAAAGTGGAATCCTACGAATTTGAAGGCCTTGCAGGTATGGAAACAATGAAAAATATTATGCAGGGACTCCGTGATAATCCGGTTACAGCTCTTGGCGGCATGGAAGTTGTTGTAAGAGAAGACTTTAACTCCCTTACAAAACTTACAGTAGCAACAGGCGAAACAGAGGAAATTCATCTGCCAAAAGCAAATATCCTTATCTACTGGCTGGAAGGCGGTCATCAGGTTATTGTTCGTCCGTCAGGTACAGAACCTAAGGTTAAAGTTTACTACTCCATCAAAGGTAAAGACCTTGCTGAAGCATCTGAAATCAAAGCAAAAATTGACGAAGATATCAAACCGCTTCTCAAATAAAAAATATGTAAAAAACACTTGATTTTTATAATACAGTGTGTTAAAATGTTTGAGTGATTATTTAGATAAGGGACGGAAACCCTTATCGACTGAGCGAGGTGAAATCAAAATGAGAGAAAACATCCATCCAAAATATGAAGAAGCTGTTATCACATGTGCTTGCGGTAACGTAATCAAAACACGTTCTACAAAAGCAAAAATCAGCGTTGACGTATGTTCCAAATGTCACCCATTCTTTACAGGTAAACAGAAATTGGTTGACGCAGGCGGTCGTGTTGACAGATTCAAAAAGAAATTCAACATTCAGGACTAGTAAAAAGTTGCAGGGCGGTTGGTTATACCGCCCTGTTTTTTTCATATACATTTTATATTTTTACCGAAAGGAAATCAGGAAATGGCAGATTACAAAACCGTAAAAGGTGAAGCAACCGGTACCATATATGAAAAAAAGTCAGAGTTCATCGGTTACATTGCACACGCCAAAACTGAAGCCGAAGCACAGGAATTTCTGGCAAAAATAAGAAAAAAACACTACGATGCCCGTCATCATTGTTATGCATACATTATCAAGGATGAAGGCATTATCCGTCAGTCTGATGACGGCGAGCCAAGCAAAACTGCAGGTATGCCTATTCTGGAAGTTCTGCGTCATTCAGGTCTTGAAGATGCTATTATAGTTGTTACCCGCTATTTTGGCGGCACACTGCTTGGCACAGGCGGTCTTGTGCGTGCTTACACCGAAGGTGCAAAAGCAGCACTTAATGCAGCGGAAGTACTTACATACAAAACCTGTGTGGACCTTAACATAACAGTAGACTACTCACTGTACGACAAAATTACCACACTTTGCCAGAATAAAAACGGTAAAATCATTGATACACAGTTTACAGATAATGTAAATATCACCATAAGAATGCTCAGCGGAACACAGGATGCACTCATTGCAGACCTTGTAGTGCTTACAAAAGGCAAAGAGCCAACAGTAAGCGACGAATTATTTGATATTTTTTAAAAAAAATAAAGGTTTTTTGTATTTTATTCAGTATAAGATATATAAGGGGGATAAAATATGGAAACAGTACGCGAAAGAATACTCAGACAGGAACAACTTATTTTAAGCCCTTATGCACAGCTTGCAAAGGATACATGGGGCAGGGAATTCCCGGAAGAAGAATGTGACCTGCGCACCTGTTATCAGAAAGACAGGGATAAAATTATTCACTGCAAAAGCTTCCGCAGGCTTAAGCAGAAAACTCAGGTTTTTATTTCTCCTGAAGGAGACCATTACCGTACAAGGCTCACTCATACCCTTGAAGTAGGGCAGATAGGCAGAACAATCTGCCGTGCACTGTCTCTTAATGAAGATTTGTGCGAAGCGATAGCAATGGGGCACGACCTTGGACATACTCCGTTTGGTCACGCAGGGGAAAGGGTGCTGAATGCACTTAACCCAAAAGGTTTTTCCCACTCAAAACAGAGCGGACGAGTTGTCAGATATCTCGAAAGAAACCTCAAAGGGCTTAATCTTTGCCGTGAAGTTATCGACGGCATAGAAAACCATACCAGAAGCGGTAATCCTCAGACAAGAGAAGGTATTGTTCTGCGCTTTGCAGACAGAATTGCATATCTCAATCACGATATCGAAGATGCAATCACCGCAGGAATTCTTACTGAAAATGACCTGCCGAAGGAATGTACCGATATTCTCGGCCACAGCAAAAGTGAAAGAATTACCACCCTTATCAACTCTCTTGTGGAAAATTCCTGGGCGGAAATAAGAATGTCTGATGAAATTCAGAAACAGTTTGAAGTATTATCCGCATTTATGTACGAAAATGTTTACACCGATTCCATCGCAAAGGTGGAGGAAAAAAAGGTGGACATGCTGGTGGGTGAACTTTACAAATATTTTAAACATCATCCGGAAAAAATGCCGGAAATGTACCACATTATTGCAAAAGAAGAAGGTCTGGACAGGGCGGTTACCGATTACATTCAGGGTATGAGTGACGACTTTGCTTCGCAAACCTTTGAAGATATATTTATTCCAAGGCCATGGAAACTTGGCCGATAACAGTGTGTAGAAAAATGTACATACAGTTGTGTAAAATAAATATATAAATTATGTAACAAAAAGAAAGGAGAGACACTGTGGCTATACCTGCTCACTATATACAGGAACTTTTGCAGCGCAACAGCGTTGTTGATGTTATCGGCGGTCATGTGCATCTTAAGCGACATGGCAGAATCTATAAAGGCCTGTGTCCTTTCCATTCCGAAAAAACACCGTCCTTTACAGTTTATCCCGAAACACAAAGCTACTACTGCTTCGGCTGTGGGGCAGGCGGTGATATAATAAGTTTTGCAAAGGAAATAAACGGTCTTACCTATGTTGAAGCAGTAAAAATGCTGGCGCAGCAAAGCGGTATGCCGTTGCCTGACGAAGATGACAAACTGTCGAAACTCAAAAGCCGTATCTATGAAATGAATAAAATTGCGGCGCGGTATTTCCACGCAAACCTGAATTCCGAAAAAGGCAAAAATGCCAGAATTTATCTCAGACAGAGACAGCTTTCAGACAAGACTATTGTAAATTTCGGTCTTGGTTATGCCTCTGACGGATGGCAGGATCTTTGCAATTATCTGAAACGCAAGGGGTTCAGCGAAGAAGAAATGGTTTCGGCTTACCTTGCTGCACGCAGCAGTAAAGGCAATATATACGATATTTTCCGTGACAGGATAATTTTTCCTATCATCGACCTCCGCGGAAATGTAATTGCTTTCGGGGGAAGACGAATGGGGGACGAGGGAGGTCCTAAATATCTCAACAGCGGTGATACACCGGTGTTTAAAAAGTCAAACGGTCTGTTTGCACTTAATCTTGCAAAAAAATCCGGCAAGGAAACTTTCATACTTGCAGAAGGCTATATGGATGTTATATCTCTGCATCAGGCCGGTTTTAACAATGCCATAGCAACTTTGGGTACTGCACTTACCGGACAGCAGGCAAAACTGATTGCAGACTATGCAAAAAATGTTGTTATTGCATATGACTCGGACGAAGCAGGGCAAAAAGCCACACGCAGGGCAATGGATATATTCTCCAAGGAGGATGTAACTGTACAGGTGCTGCAGATGGAGGGTGCAAAAGACCCCGATGAATACATTAAAAAATTTGGCAGGGACCGTTTTGAAGCACTTATTGAAAATGCCAATTCAGCACTTGATTTTGAACTGTTGAAACTCAGAAAACAGCACGATATCAAAGATACACAGGGACGTATAGATTATCTTACGAAAGCCTGTGATGTACTGGCGGCAATTCCGAGCCCTGTCCTGCAGGATGTATACTGCAGCCGCCTTGCAGGCGAAACAGGTGCAGACAAGGCTTCAATAAAACTGCAGCTTGAACAATCAAAAAACAAACTTTACCGTTCCAATAACTATAAAAAAGGCAAGGAAATGCTCAAAGAGGGTGTTGCGGGCGGTATAAAGGTGGACTACCGTCAGCAGGGTAACACTCTGCCAAAGGTTTTTGCTCAGCAGCAGATAATATCTGCACTTATCAGGGACAACGACTTTTTCCCTGTGGTAGACAGTCAGCTTACCGAAGATGACTTTACCGATACCGATATGAAAAAAGCGTTTATTGAATATAAACGCCTTAAAGCTGAAGGTCAGAATGTCAGCTATGCATTGTTGTGCCATTACCTTGACGAAGGCGCAAGGAAAAATCTGGCAAAAATAAATGCCACAAATGCAGAGATAATAATGACGTCAAATGACCTGCAGATGCATATAAACAATCTCAGAACTGCACCTATGGGGCAGAATGAGATTAAACAGACCAGTGTTGAAGATCTGGCCAAAAGAATTGAAAGTCTTAAAGAGAAAAAGAAGTAATAAAGGGGAGTATTTATTATGACAAAAAATACAGAGAAAAAAATCACAACAATTCAGGAACTGGTTGAGTTCGGTAAAAAACAGAACAAACTGACAAGTACCGAAATCAATAAATTTCTCGAAGAAGTAGGCTTTGACCTTGAACAGGTTGAAAAACTTTACGAAGTAATTGAATCAAACAACATCGAGGTTATCGATGTTGCTGAAGAGGAAGAAGAAGTTCTTACAGAAAAGAACGTTGAAAAATTCGAAAAATCCCTTTCAGCAGAAGGCGTAAGCATTGATGACCCTGTAAAAGTTTATCTTAAAGAAATCGGCAGTTTCCCGCTTCTTACTCTTGAAGAAGAAGTTGAACTTGCTGAAAGAATTTTGCAGAACGATGAGCTTGCAAAGAAAAAACTTGCTGAAGCAAACCTTCGTCTTGTTGTTTCTATTGCAAAAAGATATGTAGGCCGCGGCATGCTGTTCCTTGACCTTATTCAGGAGGGTAACCTTGGGCTTATCAAAGCAGTTGAAAAATTTGACCATACAAAAGGCTTCAAATTCTCAACATATGCAACATGGTGGATCCGTCAGGCTATTACACGTGCTATTGCAGACCAGGCAAGAACAATCCGTATCCCTGTTCATATGGTAGAAACAATCAATAAGGTTAAAAAAGTTCAGAGCCAGCTTTTACATAAAAACGGCCAGGAACCATCAGTAGAAGATTTGGCAGAAGAACTTGATATGTCACAGGAAAAGGTGCGCGAAATCCTCAAAGTTGCACAGGAACCAATCAGCCTCGAAAGTCCGATCGGCGAAGAAGAAGACAGCCACCTCGGCGACTTTATCCCGGACAGTGACGCTCCAATCCCGGAAGAAGCTGCAACACATGCTTTGCTTAAAGAACAGCTTGGCGAAGTTCTTGCAACACTTACACCAAGAGAAGCAAAAGTTCTTTCTCTCCGTTTCGGTATTGAAGACGGCAGACCAAGAACACTGGAAGAAGTTGGCAAAGAGTTTAACGTAACCCGTGAACGTATCAGACAGATTGAAGCTAAAGCCCTCAGAAAACTCCGCCACCCAAGCAGAAACAAAAAGCTCAAGGACTTCCTTGACTAATACAACGCTTTGCAAATCACGGAATATGGAGTGATTTATATGGAAAAAAAGGTTAACAACCGCATAAAAATTCTTAATGCTGCATGGAAACTTTTTGAAGAAAAAGGCTATGAAGAAACCACGGTAGATGAAATTATCGAAGCTACACAGACATCAAAAGGAACTTTTTATCATTATTTTAAAAGCAAGGAAGACCTTCTCAGCCTGTTTTCCTACATATTTGATGAAAGATACGAAGAACTGTCCAAAAAACTTGATGTTGATATGAACAGCTTTGACAAACTGATGGTTTTGTGTGATGAATGTTTTTCCACCATTGAAAATGACTATTCACTGGAACTGGTTGCAAGGATGTATTCTTCCCACCTGTTTTCAAAGAACTCAAAACATCTGCTGGATAAAAACCGCATTTACTACAAGCTTTTGCGCAATGTAATTGCCGAAGGTCAGCAAAGGGGACATATCCGTGATGATCTGTCGCCTGCGGAAATTATCAAAGCCTACACAATTGCAGAACGCGGTCTTATCTACGACTGGTGTGTTTGCAATGGTGAGTACTCACTGAGGGATTACGGCTGCAAAATGATGAAAATGTATCTGGTACAGATAAAAGAAACTGAATAAAATGATTAAGGGGTGATTTTAATCACCCCTTTTTTTGTGCTGGGTGAATTATACTATCAAACTGTTGCACTTGATAGTATAATTCACCACCAAAAACAAAAGCCACTCCGATTGGAGTGGCTTTCATTATTCAATTAACTTTCAAAACCTTAAATCAAGAATTAAAATTCCTGTTCTGTTCTCATGATGATTTCATCCTGGAGAGGTCTGTCGAGGTTTCTGAAGTAGTCAGAGTAACCAGCAACACGAACGATAAGGTCTTTGTATTCT
>SVMW01000033.1 GCA_015067215.1 Oscillospiraceae bacterium
GTAGATGATGTGAACTTTGAAATCTACAAAGGTCAGACACTTGGTGTTGTTGGTGAGTCAGGCTGCGGTAAAACTACACTGGGCAGGACAATTCTTGGTCTTGCACCGGCTACAGGCGGTGAGGTGTGGTACAACGGCAAAAACATAATCAAATGCAACAAAAAGGAACAGCGTGAACTGAGAAAAGATCTGCAG
This sequence comes from Oscillospiraceae bacterium, assembly GCA_015067215.1. Lineage (GTDB taxonomy): Bacteria > Bacillota > Clostridia > Oscillospirales > Ruminococcaceae > RGIG3102. Next base: position 196 of record SVMW01000033.1, read on the forward strand.
ATTATCTTTCAGGACCCTTATTCAAGTATCAACCCGCGTCACAGCGTTGGCAGTATCATTGGTGAACCAATGCTGGTAAACGGCATTATCAAGGATAAAAGGGACCGCGAAGAACGTGTAATGGAACTTATGGACATTGTTGGCCTTGCCCCAAGACTGTTCAATGCATATCCTCATGAACTGGACGGCGGCCGCCGTCAGCGAATCGGCATTGCCCGTGCTCTGGCAGTGAATCCGAAATTCATTGTATGTGATGAACCTGTTTCTGCACTGGATGTTTCCATTCAGGCACAGATTCTCAATCTGCTTATGGACCTGCAGGAAAAAATGGATCTTACATATATGTTCATTACCCATGACCTTTCTGTTGTAAAACATATCTCAACCGAAATTGCAGTTATGTATCTTGGTCAGTGTGTCGAAAAGGCACCTGCCAACGAACTTTTCAAAAATCCTCTTCATCCTTACACCAAAGCACTGCTGGCGGCAATTCCTGTACCAAGTGCACGTGCAAGGGAAAAGAAGCTGGAAATCATCAGCGGTGAACTTACCAGTCCTATCAACCCAAAACCGGGCTGCCGTTTTGCCGGCAGATGTCCATATGCCACACCGGCATGTACAGAGGCAAATATTCCTCTCAAAGATGTCGGCAACGGCCACTATGTTGCATGTATGTGTTGCAGATAACACATATATATAAATTTTAAAATACAAAATTAAAGTAAGGAGAAAAACCATGAAAAAGAAATTGGCTGTAATATTGGCTGTTGTTTTTGCATTCTCAATGCTTACAGGCTGCGGCAACGCCAATAACGAAACCGGTACTGAAGTAAAGGATACAATTACATTTGCATCTTATCAGGCACCTGACAATCTTGACCCTATGTACAGCGTATGGGGCGAAAAAACAACACTTCACGCAATCTATGACTGTCTTGTAAAATTTGACGCAGACGGCAAAATTGCACCTGCACTTGCAGAAAGCTGGACACTTTCCGATGATCAGATGTCCTACACATTTAAACTCAGAGAAGGCGTTACATTCCATGACGGCAGCCCGTTCTCAGCAGACGACGTTATCTTCTCTCTTGACAAAGCTGTTGAATCCGCAATGAACGGTACAATGCTCCGCTTTATCGGCACATGGGAAAAGATTGATGATTACACAGTTAAAATCAACAAACCTGCTTCTCACAGCCAGCTGCTCGAAACATTGGCAGAAATCAGCTTTATCGTTCCACAGGAAACATACAATGCCGAAACATTCCCAACAAACCCAATCGGCACAGGCGCTTACAAATTTGTTTCCAAAGCTGAAGATGACTCTGTAACACTTGTTGCAAATGAAAACTACTTCCTTGGCGAACCTGCTTTTAAAAACGCAATCGTAAAAGCTCCTCTGGAAGCTTCTGCAGCAGTTATTGCTCTTGAAACAAAAGAAGTTGATATGCTTGCTTATGTAAGCATTGACCAGCTCCCTATCGTTGAAGCCAATGAAGAACTTGCATATACAACAACTGACACATGGGGTATGAACATCCTTATGATGATGGGTGATACACTTAAAAACGACCTCAACCTCAGAAAAGCAATCTTCCACGGAATCAGCACACAGAATGCTATTGATGTTGCAAACAATGGTGTTGGTACACCTGCAGAAAATCTTTTCTCCACAAGAATTCTTGGCGATCTTGCAGGCAAAGTGGAAATGGAAACATACAACGAAGCACTTGCAAAAGATTATCTTGCAAAATCCAGCTACAACGGCGAACCAATCACATTCTCCATCACTCCTGACGTAGTTGCAATGGCACAGTCTATTCAGGCTGACCTTCACAAAATCGGCATTGAAATTGAAATTGAACAGCTTGACGGCAATGACTGGACAACAAAGCTTCTCAACAGCGAAATCGAAATGACAATCGGTGCTTTTGGTGCTGATATTCAGGCAGCAGAAGACGTTCTCGACTCCTTCAGCCAGTACAGTCCTGCTTACGGTAGCAATATGGGCAGAACAGCCGAATTTGACGTTGCTTATGACAAGGTTAAAGCAGAAGCTGATGAAGCTACAAGAGATGGCTACGTTGTGGAATGTCTCACAGAGCTTTACAATGGTGCAACACTTGTTCCTCTTTATGAAGCAACAGCAACATTTGCATACAACACAAGCATCGGCAATACAGCAGCTGCTTCCGGCGCAACAAACATCTTCTACATTGGTGACTACACAGTTGCACAGTAATCGGATATTCTGAAATCATTCGCATAGCAGATATTATTAAACACATACAGTCGGGCTGTTATTTCAACGGGTAACAGCCCGATTGTATTTTAAAAAGGCAGCTATTACGTTGCAAAGGAGGAGATTTGAATGGTAATAATCACAATGAACAGCGGCAAAAAAATCGAACTGGAACTGTATCCACAGGTTGCACCAATCACATGCGCAAATTTTGAAAAGCTGGCAAAAGAAGGCTTTTATGACGGACTTACATTCCATCGGGTTATAAAAGGTTTTATGATTCAGGGCGGAGACCCTAATGGCGACAGCACAGGTGGACCGGGATATATGATAAAAGGGGAATTTACCTCCAATGGCGTGGAAAACAACATTAAACACGTTCCGGGAGTTATATCAATGGCACGTGCAATGGACCCTGATACTGCAGGCAGCCAGTTTTTTATTATGCATGGTACAGCAACCCGTCTTGACGGAGATTATGCTGCATTCGGCAGGGTTGTAAAAGGCATGGAAGTTGTGGAAGAAATAGCAGCAGCAGAAACAGATGAAAATAATAAACCATATGTTGATATGATTATGGAAAAGGTAGAAGTGGTCTGAAGCAATGTTTTGTTATATGCTGTTGTTGCAGGAGAATAAATTATGAAAGTAAAAGATTTTATCAAAGAGTTTATCTACATTACTATTGCAACTGTAATAGTTGGCATGGCTGTGTTCTTTTTCCTTATACCAAGCCAATTGTCTATAGGCAGTATATCTGGTCTTGCAATTGTATTGAGTAATCTTGTGCCATTGTCCGTTTCGCAGCTTACGATGATAATGAATGTGGCGCTGCTTGTTATCAGCTTTCTGCTGGTGGGAAAGGACTTTGGCATCAAAACAGTTTACACATCAATACTGCTTCCTGTAGTTATTGGTATATTTGAAAAGATGCTTCCAAATAATCAGTCGCTTACAGGTGATCAGGTTATTGACGGCATTGGTTATTGCCTTGTGGTGAGTATTGGTCTTTCGATGCTGTTTATCGACAATGCATCTTCGGGAGGTCTTGATATCATTGCAAAATTGATGAACAAATTTCTCCGTATGGATCTTGGCAAAGCGATGGGACTTTCCGGAATGGCAGTTGCACTTTCCTCTGCACTTGTTTACGACACAAAAACTGTTGTTCTCAGTGTGATGGGTACATATTTCAGCGGTATTGTTCTGGACTATTTTATCTTTGGCTCAACCGAAAAGAAAAGAGTTTGTATCATATCCGCACAGCACGAAAAAATCCTTGATTATATACTCTACGAAATACACAGCGGTGCAACACAGTACCATGCATACGGTACATTTACTGACCGTATGCACTGGGAAATAAATACAATTGTGGATCGCAATGAATATGCAAAACTGGTAAAATACATTACCGCAGTTGACCCAAAAGCCTTTGTTACTGTTTATTCTGTAAACGAAATGATGTACCAGCCAAAACCAAAGGATGCTGAAAGGCCGGAACAAAAACAGTAAGTTGCAGACAAGCGTGATATCTTTTAAGTGTGAATATTTCACGGCTTAAGTGTAATATAAGTATTATTCTTTTATGATTGTTGAGGATAACAATATGATTTTAATAAAAAATGGTTATATTTATGATGCAATAAACCCAAACCCATATAAAGCAGATATACTGATAAAAGACGGAAAAATTGCTGATATTTCCCCAGAATTATCTTGTGAAACAGCTGAAATTCTAGATGTGAACGGCTTGAGCGTTTACCCGGGATTTATAGATGCACACAGTCATATCGGACTTGATGGATATGGAATTGGTTTTGAAGGTATGGATTACAACGAAGTGGGAGATGTTGTTACCCCACAGTTACGAGGGATTGATGGTGTAAAAGCGATGGATCCGGCATTCAAAGATGCTGTAAAAGCCGGAGTTACCTGTGTTTGCACAGGACCGGGCAGTGCCAATGTTCTCGGAGGTACATTTGCTGCTATAAAAACAGTAGGAAAACGAGTGGATTCAATGATTATTGCCGAATCTGTTGCAATGAAATGTGCTTTTGGTGAAAATCCAAAAGTGTGTTACAGAGATAAAGGAAACTGTACAAGAATGACAACAGCATATCAGCTTCGCAATATGTTGTTCAAAGCAAAAGAATATGCTGCGAAAATTGAATCCGCAGGAGATGATATATCAAAAAGACCCCCATTTGACATGAAACTGGAAGCACTTTTGCCGGTTATCCGCAAGGAAATGCCTTTAAAGGCTCATACTCACGCAACGGATGATATTTTTGCTGCTATCAGAATAGCAAAGGAATTTGATGTAAAATTGACTCTTGAGCATGTTACAGAAGGACATCTGATTGTTGAAGAATTAGTACAGGAAAACTATCCTATGGCGGTAGGTCCGGGGCTTATTGGGGCAAGTAAATTTGAGTTGCGTAATAAAAGCTGGACAACACCTGGAGTTCTTGCAAAAGCGGGAGGACAGGTATCGATAGTTACAGATGCACCGGTTGTTCCGCAGGAGTATTTGCCACTGTGTGCAGGATTGGCAGTCAAGGCGGGAATGGACAGATTTGCAGCTTTGCAGGCTATCACAATAAATGCAGCCAAGCATATAGGAGTGTCAGATCGAGTGGGAAGCATTGAGATTGGAAAAGATGCAGATATAGTAGTAACTGATGGCGACCCGATGAATCTCACAACCGCTGTAAAATATGTTTTTGTTGACGGACAATGTGTTGTAAAACAATAATGTTTGAATATTCAAAATGTTTTTGTGTTTACAGGTGATATACCCATATGTATATACAGCAAGTAAAAAAGATTGTAATTATATATTATATTAGGATGAATATGTGGACAGATATATCAATTTGATGTTTAACAAAAAATGTCATACGTTTTGTCATACATTTTAATGTGTTTTAAGGCATTTTAAGGCACTATAAGGCGACATCTGAATTTCTAACAATTTTTATTGCAATAAAACAAAAAAGCCCTGAAATCAGCGATTTCAGGGCTTTTAGCTATGTTAGGTGGGTATAAAAAACAAAAAACCGACATCTTTTGGATGTCGGTTCTTATGGTGCGCTGGAAGGGACTCGAACCCCTGACCCCTTGATTCGTAGAAAAGGTTAAAAACGCTGAAAAGTGGCTAAAACAGCCACTTTTTTCAGTTGTTGTCACAACTTTTGTCATAACTTTTTGCTTGAATCTGAGATATCTGCGATATGCTTCATAAATATTCCAAACAAACAAAAAGCCCTGAAATTGTACATTTCAGGGCTTTTTGATGCTATTTGGCGCTATTTTGGGGCAAAAACGGTATAAAAACAAAAAACCGATATCTTTTGAATGTCGGTTCTTATGGTGCACTGGCAGAGTGCGGGGTACTTTTTTGGGGAGTGTCACAGCTTTTGTCACAAACGGTAACGAATAAATGACATTTTATACCTTTTGGTTGACAAACAATATTTGTGTTGCTAAAATGAATTTATAAAATTTAATATCCCAATCGTATGTATAAACACATAGAAATGCACGCATTTCTGGAAGTCCGGTGAGATTCCGGCACAGTTTTATCCCTGCTGTAATAGGTTACGAAAGTCACATATCCATTGGCACAAAGCTGAGAAGGGTGGCAAGTAGGTCTGAGCCTCAGTCAGAATACAGGTGTTTAGAGATTGAAGTTAAAGAATTTCCGAAGGCATAAAGCGGAGGTCTATTTTTTATGCAATCTTTTAAGCAAAACCCTGCCGCAAAAACGGCTTCAAACAAGTACAAAGGGTTTTACAGACAAAAAAATTATAATATCAACAACTACTGGATGCCGGGACAGCCAGTGACCGAAAAAGATTCTGAAATGCTTTTGTCGGTAAAAACTTTTTACAGACAACACGGCTACACACCCACTAAAGAGGATGTGAACAATGCTCCCCAACTGAAAGCACGTTTCCGCACATGGAACAATGTGCTTTTGGCGGCAGGATTGCCCGATAAAAACGACCCCGAAAACCAGAAAAAACGTATGGAGGCAAAACGGCAGAACGAAACTGCTGACAGTTCCAGCGGGGAAAACAATTAAAAAAGTATATATGCTGCATCATTACTTTGCGAGAGACTGCCTTGAATGGCAGCCGCATTGATGAGGGAACACGGTGGGAATCCGTGACATTGCCAGAATGCTGTATGTGCAGGAGGATGTTGTCCGTGACGCGAGTCGGTCATTGGGATAAACCTGAGAAGGCTGGACAACAAACGCAAAACCAAAAGTTTTACACTGCACAAGTCAGAAGACCGATGATGCTGATTGAAAAAAGGACAACTGTTGGTAACAGCCCTTTTGTATATCACGAAGTGATGGCCGTGGTAGAAGCAATTCTGCCACGGCTTTTTGTATGCAGTTTTATATAAAAGTATAAAACGAAGGAGGAAAGATGAAAAAGAAAAATGTACTCAACGCCATTATGGTGCTTATTGTGGCTGTTATAGCAATAAGCGGTGTAATGGCGGTTAAAAGTCTTAAAGGCCCTGCGGTTGCACAACCTGACAGCGTTGTCAGCGGAAACCAGCAGACTGAACAGACACAGTCGGCACAGCTTGTTGTTACCGGCAAAAGCGGTATTGTAACTGTGGAACGCAAGGGTATTGCCTACGAGGTGGACGAAAACACAGCAATCAGAAACGGTGATATTATCCGCAGCAAAGTGAGCAGCGAAATAACCCTGTCAGAAAACGGCAGGTCGGTTATCACTCTCGGTGCTGATACAGAACTCAAAGTGACCGATGCAGATACACTTGCAGTGGAACTTGCAGAGGGCGAAATTTTTGTTGACCGCCGCAATACAGACAAGCCATTGGCTGTCACAACCGAAGGTGCGGTGTTTACACCAGACGGCACAACATTCACCGTAACAGCCTACAAATCTGCCTATACAGCTTATGTGTACAGCGGCAGTGTAACAGCAAGCGGTGAAAAAGTGGCCGAAACTGTAACAGCAGAAGCAGGCAAAACAATCAGTGCAGTTGCAGATGCAAACGGCAATGTAACAGCCGCAAGCGATTACTTTACAGTAAATGCACTCAGTGACTGGCAGATTGGTAAACTGCAAAGCTGTGGTATGGATGACAGCTTTTATATCACAGCAGAAGAAATAAAAACTGTTGTGGACAACCGTGCAGCAGAAAAGGCAGCGGCACAGCAGGCACTTATTGCAGCAGAAAAACAGGCCAAGGAAGACCTTGCAGAAGAGCAGAAAGAATATGATGAAAACTATCAGAAATATCTTGATGCCCTTGCAAGCGGTGCACAGACCACAACCGATGCCGACGGCAATATTGTGATAACAGTTCCGCAAAAGGTTTGTACTATTGAAATCCGCTGTGACACCATTATCAACAACCTTGGCGACCTCAAATCGGGCAAGGAAGGGTATGTCCCTGCAAGCGGCACAATTCTTGCTACCTCAAGGGTTTCCTTTGAAGATGGCGAAACTGTTTTCGATGTATTGCAGCGTGCCTGTTCCGCAGCGGGACTTCAGCTGGAATACAGCTGGACACCGATGTACAACAGCTATTACATCGAAGGCATCAACAACCTTTATGAGTTTGACTGCGGTGCAGAGTCGGGCTGGATGTACAAGGTTAACGGCTGGTTCCCGAACTACGGATGTTCCAGCTACACACTCAAGGACGGCGACGTAATTGTATGGTGCTACACCTGCAAAGGTCTTGGTGCTGACGTCGGCGGACGTGTAAATCATTAATTATTTGAAATTACAAGAGGAAAAACAGATGAAAAACAATCTGAAAAAAAGAATTGTATCATTGGCATTGGCTGTAGCTATGATGATAAGTTTGGTTCCGTCAACAGCATTGACAGCTTTTGCCGAAGAGATAAACACAGCTGAAATTGTTGTGGAAAATGTTGAGTCTGTAACAGAAGAATCATCTGACGCAACGGAAGAACAGCAGACTGAACCTGTCACAGTTGATGAAGAACAGGAAACAGAGCTCAAACAGGAAATAACAGTCGAAACAGAAGCTGTATCTGAAAAAGCTTATAACAGCGTGAAAGAAAAAACAGGTCTGGATACATCAGGTCTGGAATTTGATGTTGCATCACCTGATGGTTATGTGACAATCAGTTTTGTCGACAACGGTGTCAGACCAGAAAATGCAGCTATAAACAATGCCGAGCTTTACGGCGCACCGCTGGGCACAATTATCAGTGCAGTCAGTGTACCTTTCAAAACAGGAGACAATGTTGCAGATGTAACGGTCCGCCTGTTGGATGCAATGGGAATTAAACATGAGTGCACGGGCACTGTTGACGATGGTTTTTACCTTTCTGCATTGAAGGATTTTGAGCTTAACGGTAAATATTATCCTACTCTTGGCGAATTCGACGCAGGTAGCCAGTCCGGCTGGTGTGTGCGTCTTAACAACTGGCACATTAACCAGGGTGCATCAGCTTTTGAAGTTGAAGATGACGACACAGTTACCTGGCTTTATACATGTCAGTTTGGTGCTGATGTAGGTGCAGATTTTTCAAACAAAAGTGCTGAAATTACAGGCATTGTTTTCGCTGAAAACTATGGCACACTTGCGCCTGAATTCGGCAAAGATGTAAAAGAATACAAATATACAGTAGCTGAAGACATCAACAGCATTGCAATGGAAATAAAACTGGACAACTATGCATCAGTTGTAACAGTAAAGGTAGACGGCAATCAGGTTAAATACCGTCCGAACAAGGCAATTACAGTAACAAGCAGCAGTCTTGTGGAAATTTCCACAGCTCTGGAATATATGGATGCGACAAACAATAACCAGATTACTGTTTATACAGATAATGTGAAAATTCAGCTTGCACCTCCAAACAAAGCTCCTTCAGTAGTTACAGGGGCACCTGCAAGCATTTCTGCAACAGCAGGCGAAGAAATCAGCGTTGATCTGAGCGGTCTTTTTACAGATCCTGACGGCGATACACTCACATACACTGTAAAAATTCCTGCGCTCAACTTTGAAAAGACAGTTGAAGGAAATGTTTTTAAAGGCACAATTCCTGCTGCAGGTGAGTATGAAGCAGTTATAACTGCAACAGACGGAGAACTTGATGCAACACACAATGTTGTGATTGATGTTGCCGAAAAGGTAAACACAGCTCCTGTTGTTGTGGCAGGTGCTGCAACAGAAATCAGCACAAAGGTTAACAAGGAAATCAGTGTTGATTTAAGTAAGTTTTTTGAAGATGCCGATGGTGATACACTTACATACAGTGTGAAAATTGAAAAGCTCAATATTGATAAAGCTGTTGAAGGCAATGTATTTGCAGGCACAATTTCTGAGGCAGGGGAATATACAGTTGTTGTAACAGCTTCTGACGGAGAAGCAGAGGCAACACACACTGTTACACTTACAGTAAAAGAAAATACTGCTCCTAATATCAAAGCAGAATTTGCAGAAAGCAAATCCAAAACATATGTATACAGCAGCAGCTATGTATACATCTATATGGAAGATATCTTTGAAGATGCCGATAACGATACACTTATATACAGTGCAACGCTTAACGGCGAAAAAGTAGAGATTACATATAATGATTGGACAAAAGAGCATTATATTATGTTTAACCAGAAACCTGTCATCTGTGAATATAAAATAACAGCAAATGACGGTGTTGCTGATTCTGAAGTATTTACAGCAAAATGTATCGGTACATCTGCAACAATCACACCTGCAGAAGATGTGTCGATGCCTAAAGGCGGTTCAAACCTGTACTACATCTGCGGCAGTGAAGATGACGATACATTCAAAATGGAATACAAACTGGATGTGGATACTGACATAGTACCATCCTGGATGGTTTCCAACAAAAATATTATCACTCATAATGGTGACGGTGAATTTACAGTTACAAAACCTGCATCAAGACAGTCGATGTATTTTGGTGTTACCTACGGTAAAGACGACTGGGGCAGCGATGTGTATCTTGGTACACAGTATATATATATAATTCCTGAACTTCCTGAATTTAGTGATGTTTCAGTTGTACTGCCTGAACATGCAGACAATGTGGTTGCTGCAAATGTAAACAATGCAGTAAGCGGTGGTTTGTATACAAATGAATTTGACTACACAATGGAAGACCCATCAATTGCTGAAATTGCAATTAATGGCAGTTACGGCCTTAAAGTTACACCTAAAGCACTTGGTACAACAAAGGTAACAGCAACATTCAAATATGACCCATCTGTAAAAGCTGAATTTGAAATTACAGTTACAGGCCGCAGCCTGCACATCAAAGACCAGCCGGATACAGACAGTGTTGAATTTGCAGCAGGAAAAACTGTACAGATGACAGTAAAAGGTACACAGGAAGGTGAAACATTCACCTGGACAAGTGCAGATGAAAACGTTGCAACAGTTGACCAGAATGGTCTTGTAACAATTAAAGCACTTGGTCAGACATATATCACGGCAACATCATCACTTTCTACAGATACAGTGCCTGTTAAAGCATCAATGTACCTGCAGGTAAAACAGGCAGGCAAGGTATATCTTGAAGATATCGGATTTACAGACTATACATATTTTGAAAATATGATAAGTGCAAAATCTGCATTCAATTCTGCACAGCTGGAATATAATCTTTATCTGCAGTCCAGCAGATATACATACAACAAACTGGCATTCACACCTTACTTTGACAGTGAAAACCTCAATGCAGTGCTTAACTATCAGGTAAGCGGCGGAGAGTATCAGCAGATGACACTTGAGAACGGCAAAGCAGTAAGCATTACAAATGGTCTCAATCCTGGTGATAATGTTGTAACTGTTGAAGTATCTCCAAAGGACAATGCTGAAAATGTAACAAAATACACATTAAATATCTTCAGACCATACAACCCTACAAATACAATCAGCAGCATGACAATGTATCCAAACGGAGATACAGCACTTAACTACCCGACATATGACGGATACAAGGAAGGCACAATCTTCCGATGGGATGAAAGTACAAATGCTTATGTTGAAGGTTGGGGTGGCAGACCATCTACAGGCTGGGGTTCATCACATTACTCATACAAAACATACATCTTTACCCCTCGTTCACAGACACTTTCAATTTATCCATCTTTTGGTTATGTAAATGAAAGAGTACAGATATGGGTTGACGGTGAATATGTGGAAGAAGCAGTTACAAACTGGAAGAGTTCTGTACTTGACATCAAAGATGAAGGTTCTGTAATTGAACTTAAAGTAGTATCAGAAAAATATTATGCTGAACAGACAGCACTTGGAAACGACCCATTTAGAACACCTGAAAACACATATAAAATTTATGTTGATGTGGTAAAACCACTTGGTATAGAAGCACAAATTATCTCTGCAGAACTTTCCAATGGAGAGTTCTACAAACCTGGTTTTTCCAGCAAATCATACACAGTAAATGCACTGCTTCCATCGGATGCAACAAACACAGAACTTACATTTACTGTTGCTGACGGTATAGATGTATACAAAGGCAGTGCCACAGCGGCAAACAAACTGGAATCAACAGACAAGGATGAAAACGGAAACAATATCTACAAGACAGAAACTACAAAAATTACCGGTACAGGCATGAATGCATACAGCAAAACCAACATTATTCTTCAGGTTACTGATGAAGCAACAGGCGATGTTGGTATGAGCCAGTATGAATTTACAACAAGCAAACGCGGTGATAAAGATATCTATCCTGACAGCATAGTAGAGTATCTCTGTATAGGCTCACAGTATACAAATGCAAGCAACTACGGCACAATGCCTGAAAGAACCCTGAAATCAAATGGCGGTACACTTTCACTTGGTAACTTCGGCGGTTACATTACATATAAGTATGACAAGCCAATCGAAAACAGCCCTAACAATCCTTATGGCGTAGACTTTGTAATCTATGGCAACTCATTTGGCAATGGTGCCCATGAACCTGGATATGTTCAGGTTTCCAAAGATGGTGAAACATGGTACACGCTTGCAGGCAGCGAACATTTTGATGACCATAATGACTGGGGTTACTCAATGACATATTCCAATGACGGCGGCAAGTCTGCATGGACAAACAGTGATGGAGAAAGCGGACAGATTTACAGCTATCCAAATGCGGCAGCATATCCATATTACACATGGACAGAACAGAACAAGCAGTCCATTACAGCTGAAGGTTTCAGACTTAACAGCAGCGCAAAAGATATTTATGGCAGTGCAGCAGCAGTATTGCCTGTGTTTGGTTATGTTGATGTAAACACAAACGGATCAATTACAGGGCAGACAAATAACCCTTATAATCACCCGGGTAAACTTGTAGATGGCGGCGACATGTTTGACCTTGCATGGGCTGTTGATGACAACGGAACACCGGTTGAAATTGACAGTATATCTTACATCAGAATTGCAACAGCTTCCAGTATCTATGCAGGAGCAATCGGTGAAAAATCCACTGAAGTTACAGCTGTTCTCAGAGCAACCAATACTGCACAGGAAGCAGTAGGTAAAACAGAAGCAGCAAAAATCACAGTAAACGGCAAAAAACTTATCGCAACAGATAAAGAAAATGTATTTGCAGCAATGTACGAAAATGATGAGTTTGTTGTAGAAGTAAATGCGTCAGAAGATGCAAATATCTACATCAACAATACATCCGGTGCATCACGTGCATACACATCAGCTCCTGAAAGCTCAATAATCCGTGTTATTGTTCAGGAAAGTGAAAAAGAACCTTACATTGCATACATCACATTACTCAATGATGAAGTAACAGCAAAAATAAATGCGGTTGAAGAAAAAATTGAGGCAATAGGCACTGTTACAGAAAATTCAGCACAAGCTGTAAAAACTGCCCGTGATGCATACAATGCACTTGAAGAACTGCATAAAAACTTTGTAGAAAACTACAGCAAACTTGTAAATGCAGAAACAACTTTGTCTGCTTTGGAAGTTTACAAAGCAACAGGTAACTATCTTGAAAAACTTATCAAAGATAATGCACCAACAGTAAATACAACAGGTGGCGAATGGCTGGTGCTTGGTCTTGCAAGAAGCGGCAAGACAGTGCCTGTACAGTACTATGCAAATGTAATCAATTATGTAAATGAAAAAATTGACGAAGAAGGTCAGCTTCACTGGTTTAAATCCACCGACAACTCAAGAGTTATCATCGGTCTTACATCAGCAGGATATGACGCAACAAATGTTGCAGGCAATGACCTTACAAAAGCACTTGAAGATATTGACTATGTAAAACAGCAGGGCGTTAATGGTCTGATTTGGGCACTTATAGCAACAGACAGTCACAGTAATGTTAACCTTGGCATAGCGGACAGAAAGGCTCTTGTAAATGAAATTCTGGAACAGCAGCTTGAAGATGGCGGATGGACAGTAATGGAAGGAGGCACAACAACAGAAACTGACATTACAGCAATGGCTATTCAGGCTCTTGCACCATATTACAGTACAGACGCAAAAGTTAAAGCTGCAGTGGAAAAAGCACTCAATAAACTTTCAGCAATGCAGCTTGCAGACGGCGGTTATGCACTTGGCGGCAGCGCAAACAGTGAATCTACAGCCCAGGTAATCGTAGCGCTTACAGCTATGGGCATAGACCCTCTTACAGATACAAGATTTGTTAAAGACGGCAACACAACAGTTAAAGCTTTGACAAAATACTATGTTGATGGTGAAGGTTTCAGTCACAATAAAGATGGTAAAACAGATGGTATGTCAACTGAACAGGCATATTATGCGCTTAATGCATGGGTAAGATTTGAAAACGGCAGCAACTCACTTTACGATATGTCAGATGTAACTGTTAAAACAGCAGTTGAATCTACAGAAGAACTTATCAATCAGATCGGTACAGTTACAACTGATTCTTCATCAATAATTAAGGCGGCACAGCTTGCATACAATGCACTTTCAGAAGCTGAAAAAGCATCAGTTTCAAATGCAGATAAACTTGCACAGGCAGAAGAACAGCTGAAAGATATTGAAAAAGCTGCAGAAGCAGAAAAACTCATTAATGATATAGGTGAAGTAAAACTTGAAAACTACAGCAAGATTGAAAAGGCAAGAAAAGCTTATGACAAACTTACTGCGGAGCAGAAGAAACTTGTGGATAACTACAACAAACTGCTTGAAGCAGAAGACGAAGCTGTGGACCAGGTTGAAGATCTGATTGACAAAATTGGTGAAGTAGGCTATGACAGTTCAACTGATGTAGAAGCTGCTAAAAAAGCTTACAACTACCTGCCTGAATATCTGCAGAAAAAGGTAAGTAACTACGATAAACTCAAAAAAGCAGAGATTACCCTTAAAGATCTCCGTGCCGAAGCACTTGAACTTATCAAAAACGGCAAACTTGTGCTTTCAAAATCTGAACTTCTGAAACTTGTTGATGAATTTGAAGAAATCACAGAAAACACAGGCTATGATGCAGTGCTTGCACTTATGAGAACATATGCCCGTCTTGGTGAAAAACAGCAGCTTGCCCTCAAGGACACAGACGGTCTCAAGCTTGCACAGCAGATTATCGCAGCATATAACCACGAGGATGCTTCCACAGGTATCACAACAGATGACCTTGAATGGAACATCAGACTGGTTGTGGAAGATGTTGCAGCTGACACTGCAGAAAAAGCAATTGAATCTTCACTTGAAAACAGCACTGTTCTCAAGCTTTGGGATATTTATCTTGAGGATGTGCTGACAGGCGAAAAATATATTGCTGACAAAGCAATCCGCGTCAAAGTGCCTGCAGCACTTCTGGGTGACTGGGAAGCCTACGATGAACTTTGTGTTGTTCACTATACCGATGATGGTGAAATAGAAGTTCTCAACTGCAGCACAGGGGATGAATATGTTGTGTTCAATGCAGCAGAATTCAGCATATATGCAGTGGTTGGAATGATGGAAGAAAACAGCCAGACTGAAAATCATCCTGCATTTACTGTTCCAAACGGCACGGAAACAGGCGCAGATGCAAATGCAGACAGCGGATGGCTTATCTGGGTTATCATTGCGGCAGTTGGTGTGGCAGCACTTGCAGGTATTATAGTGCTGAAAAAACGCACAGAAAACGAAGAATAACTGAAAGCATTTTTTCCTTTCTGAACTACATACTCCTGACAGATAAAGTGGGGCGTATTTTACGCCCCACCCAATCTGCTTTTATAGGATATTCAAATTTATTTTGTTTAATCAGCTGAAATTACAGAATCGGATTTGTCATTCTGAGCAAAGCGAAGAATCTCTTTGCTTGCACAGACTGATATTTAACAAAAATTCAAGAAACGAGGTGAAAACAATGACAAAAACATTCGGCACATACCATCCTGCGGTCAATTTTGCATTTTTTGCAGGTGCAATAGGTTTAAGTATGTTTATTTCCCATCCAGTGTTCAGTCTTGTTTCACTTGTTGTTTCATTGTCATATTACCTGACTTTATCCAAAGGCAAAAGTAAAAAGTTTCTCCTTTGGTATATTGTTATGTTTATTGCAGTTGTGTTTTTTAACGGGGTAATGAACACTATGGGCAATACAGTGCTCTTTATCTGGTTAAAAAACAGACCTGTAACCTTTGAAGCGCTGTTTTACGGTGCTGTGACGGGGGTGAATTTTATTTCGGTTATGCTGTGGTTTTCTTGCTACAACATAATTATGACCACCGATAAATTTACATATCTGTTCGGTCGGTTTGCCCCGTCAATTACATTGGTTCTGTCGATGATTTTAAGGCTGATACCAAACCTTATCAAAAAGACCAGAACAATTATCGGTGCACGAAACTGCATCGGCAAGGGTACAGCGGGGAATACCTTCAAAGACAAACTCAACAACGGACTTGAAACTTTGTCCATCCTCACATCCTGCGCACTGGAGGATGCGGTCATCACCGCCGACAGTATGCGTTCAAGGGGTTATGTTGATGATAACCACACAAGCTATCACACCTATAAAAAGCAAAATAGAGATATTGTGGTTGCAGTTCTGTTTGCGGTCACAGCCGTTGCGGTGATAATCTGCATATTTACAGGCTGTACACAGATGCAGTTTTTACCTGCAATTGTATTCCCGAAAACAACAGTGTTTACATATATCGGCATAACTGGTTATGCGTTGTTTCTTTCAATACCATTAATAATCGAATTTTCGGAGGAAATTACATGGCACATTTTAAAATCGAAAATTTAAGCTTTTCATATCCCAAAAGAGAGCAAAAGGTGCTGGATGATATAAACCTTGAGATACATAAAGGCGAATATATTGTTCTTTGCGGCTCCAACGGCAGCGGCAAAACCACACTTTTGCGCCACTTGAAATCTGTTCTTGCTCCAC
>SVMW01000034.1 GCA_015067215.1 Oscillospiraceae bacterium
TGAAAAAGCTGTAAAAAAACAAAAGTTAGCATAAAACTGCTGCAACATCAGTCTGCGGTATAAAAAGTATAGACACAGATGCCACTTTAAAGTGAAGTCTGTGTCTTTTTTTGTAAAGATATAAAAAGCTGCTACCCCTGTAAAAGTTATTTTTACAGCAGCCCAAACAGGATAAATCCAACTGTATTTATAGCAAAGTTGGCAAACATGTGGGTAAACCAGGATGGATATATACTGTCATTTGTTTCGTTGAGAAAATTAAAGATACAACCGCCTGCTATAAGGCCAGCAAGCAGCAGCAGTAAAACCCACAAATCAAACATATCCACAAGCATACCTATATGGTATACAGCAAACAGAACTGAGCTGAAAATATAGGCAATTGTGCGTGATGTATATTTCTTTAAGGTCATAAAACCAAAACCCCTGAAAAAGAATTCTTCAAGCAATGAGTTCATAAGTGATATATACAGCGAAACATATATAAAGTTTTGGGCTGTAATTCCCATGCCTTCAGTAAGGCTGGCAGAAACATTTGAAAAATCTATTGTACTTCTTGTAAGAAGATAACCTCCCACAATAACCGCATATATGCCGATACCCAGCAAAAAAGCTTTAAGTATGCCGTCTTTTCTAAGCACAAACATTTTTTTGAATTCACCAAAAACATCCCTGTTTTTTATAAAAAACAGCATAGGCAATGCCAGAAAAAACAGGATTTTAATTGGTATTTTAACAAAATAATCGGGATGCACAAAAGCATCAATAAAAGTTATTGTAATGGAAAACAGGAAAATCGTTGACATTATTGATAATTTTTTGCTCATTCTGTAATCTCCTGTAAAGTGGTAAATATAAAATATATTATAAAAAAATATTGCTTGGATTTCAATAAATTATATATGATTATTATACTGACAACTGTTTATAAAGTTTAATCTGCTTTTGTACCGATTTATTTGACAAATACCACAGATAGTGCTATTATACAAGCAACATAAAAACAGGGGTGCCCTACAGGGTGCTGTGCAGATAACGTTTAATGCATGGCGGCCTGCGGCTGAGAATATACCCTTTAACCTGTTCGGATAATGCCGACGGAGGGAGTTTTTGTACAGATAAAGAATTCCCTCACAGATTTTTCTGTGAGGTTTTTTGTTAAAACTCCTCTGATGGAATTGTCTTGCTGCAGAAGATAATTTCACAGAGTTTTTGTTTTTATGGCAAAACTTAAATTAAAGGAGTTTTTATTATGTCAAACAAACGGACAAACACCCGTGCCATGGTTGAATGTGCCCTGATGATTGCAGCAGGCACAGTACTGGCACAGATTAAAATTTTCACCATGCCTTACGGCGGCAGTGTAACTTTGGTTTCTTCCCTGCCGTTTATCCTTGTTTCCTTCCGTCACGGAACAAAATGGGGGCTTTTTACAGGCTTTGTAAACAGCCTGCTGCAGATGCTTACAGGTTTTTATATGCCGCCTGCAGGCACTTTAACCGCAGTTGTTGGCATGGTTTTACTGGATTATATACTGGCATTTATGTCTCTTGGCCTTGCATCTGCATTTTCCAAACCTTTTAAAAACCGCACCATCGGCGTTGCTGTGGGCACATCTGCCGCATTTCTGCTGCGTCTTGTGTGCAGTGTTGCTTCTGGCGCTTTGCTGTGGGGCAGCTATCAGAGCTATTATACATGGGCAGAGGGACTTTCTGTGTGGGAATACAGTATAATCTATAACGCAAGCTATATGCTGCCAGAATTGCTTATAACCGCCGTTGCCGCTGTTTATGTATGCTCGGTTGCACCTAAATTTTTCCAGCAGCAAAAATAATTTATTTTAAACTTAAAAACAGCTTTCTGCTTTTAATGCAGAAAGCTGTTTTTTAATTTTATTTAGAATTGATTTTCTTTTTCCCTAAAATCTGCGGACAGATTTTGTTGATTACAGCTATTATAGCAGCACCTATGCACATTGATGCAAGTACATGTACAAGCGCCTTTATTTCGCTGTCTGGAACAAAACCAAAGCCAGCCACTGCCATAGCTGTATTAAGCAGAGCACGGCTGATATTTTCAAGGCAGCAGAAGCCAAGTGTATTCTGCCCTATCCACACAATTGGTTTTACCTTTGACAGTGCCAGCGCCCACACCATAATAAATACAATGCAGACAACAACGTTGATAAAATATACCAGCGACAGTGCCCATATTGCCTGAGGCCAGAACACATATCCCCTTTTATACATCAACACTATATACTGTATAACCGCCATAAACACAAGCAGTGCAATAAACTGCTGCTTTTTGGAGAGCTTTGCCCAGCTGTCGTAGCTTATGTTTTTTATGTACGGTGCCAAAAGGCCGCCAAGAGCAATGTATATAAGATATTTAAACCCCTGATTAATGGAAAAAATATACACAGGAGCTTCAAACCACAGTTTAAATACCGCACTTATAACAAAGCACAGCGGCACAATATATATCTGCTTTTTAAACAGAGTGGCAATTGCCTTGTACACAATACTTGTAAAAAACAGGCAGGGCAAAAACCACATTGCCGCAACCATAACATCATTGCGCCTTGCAAGGACAAATTTAAGGGCATATACTGCCAGCTCGCTTAATGGTGTTGACGGATTAAAAGCAAAGTAAAACAGTATGTTTGCAGCTGCAAAAATACCATAGGGCAAAAGCAGGCTCTGCGCCTGTTTTTTTATATACTGCGGCAATGTATATCTTGCCGAAAAAGCAAACATGCCGCTTATAAAAAAGAATATCTGCACACAGGCACGGTTTGCAAATACAGACAGTCTGCCGCCGTCATAATGTGCCAGCAGCACCAGCACAATGGCCATTGCACGCATAACATCTATCCACGCTATTCTGTTTTTCTGTTTGGTCACAGACATAGACTACCTCGGTGTAAAATTATTTTTCGTTGGCCTGGTTTGCCTGTTTTATAACTTCGCCCCAGCCTATTGGCAGAATGTCAACAGCTTCCATAACATTGTCTCTTGTCCACAGCTGTGTGTTTGTCGCAACGGTAAAGCCACAGCCAGAGTCGCTTGTCCATTCATGGAACGGTTTTTGCGGATATGCGTACATACCAAGCAGAAGCGCCATAACACCGCCATGGCAGATGCAGGCTGCTTCGTGAACATTGTTTTTCATCATATCCATAAACACCTGGTTCAAGCCATCGGCACAGCGCTGGGCAAACTCCTGGTTGCTTTCGCCCCCTTCGGGCACAAATTCGCTTTGATGCTTAAGCCAGTAGGTAAAGCGGATGTTGTTGCTGAGTTCGGCAAAGGATTTGTTTTCAAACTCGCCGAAGTTGCACTCTTTAAGGTTATCCACTGCTGTCCAGTCGCATTCAGGATAGATAATTTCGCAGGTTTCCACAGCGCGTTTCATTGGGCTGGTGTAAACCTTTTCCACCTTTGGATAGGAGTAGTTATCTTTAAGAAAATTAAGGCTGTCGATACCCAGCTGACAAAGACCTTCGTCGGTGCCACCGCCAACATAACGGCTTTCGGTGTTGCCTGCTGTAAGGCCGTGACGGATAAGGTGCAGTTTATATGTAAGCATTTTGTAGTTTCCTCCACTATTTTGGTATACAGTATATTTTTTTGCTATTTACAACAAGTTTTTTTTATTATATAATTTACAAACAGTAAAAAATTAACGAAAGCGAAAATGCAATGAACAACTTCAGTCGTATCATCACTCTACTTCGCAAAGAACGCGGCATAACACAAAAACAGGTTGCAATGGACCTTGGCATAAGCCAGGCTCTTTTAAGCCATTACGAAAAAGGCTTAAGAGAATGTGGTCTGGATTTTTTGGTGCGTCTTTGTGACTATTACAATGTTTCCAGCGACTATATTCTTGGCAGAACAGCCGACAGAACAGGCACCGTTATCTCGGTTGAAGACCTGCCTGCAGACAATTCCACAAAAGACTCCAAATTCACAGGCAGTGTGCTGCCGACAATGAACAAGCGTCTTATCTTTTCCAGTCTCAATATATTATACGACAAACTGGCACAGTGTGGCAATAAGGAATTGACAACAAAAGTAAGCGATTACATCTCTATGTCCATCTACAAGGTGTTCCGCATTATCTATTCCAGCAACAAAAACAACACACAAAATCTGTTTGATGTTAAACCAAATGTGTTTGAAGGCCACACAACTGCTGCACAGATAAAACTTTGCACCGATATAAACGACCTGCTTAAAGACAAGCAGATTGACAAGGACTGCTTTGAAATGACCAGCGATACAATTGCAAAGGATTATCCGCAGCATTCCACTGGCTTTTTCAACGTTATCAAATCTGCCGAAGATGTTGTGACAAAATAGCTTTTATGCCCTGCACAAAGCAGGGCTTTTTTATATCTTAGTAAAACTTATTTATACACAGCAACAGCCAGTCTTTCGACTGGCTGTTCTATTTTGCAGAATATTATTCAAATTCGCTTTCAGATTCGGATACAACACCAATGCTGCTTGTGTCAACTTCGATGGATTCACCTGCAGGTGTGTAAGCCCATTTAAATTTATCCCATTCGTCGCTGTCTACAAATGCAATATATGTTTTGCCGCAGTTGATTTCGATTGGGTTTTCGTCACGGTCTGTAAATCTGAGGGCATCAGGTGCGCCGCCTTTAAACCAGCGGATACGTTCGTAGCCTTCACCAGAGAAGTAGATACCTTTGTCACCATAGGAAAGGTCAAGTTTCTGGTAGTTAGGGTCACCTTTTGGGTTGCCGCCTGGGTATGGGTATGTTGTGATGTCTGCAACAAGCACAAATACGTTGTCAAATGCAAGCTGTTTGCCGTTGTTTTCGTCAACTGTTGGTTCAACAATACCTTTTGTGCCGTTGTACTGGCTCATAAGCCATTTGTCGCTTGCCTTGTCGTACTGGAAGTATGTGCGGTAAGCCTGGGAATGAACAATCTGAATCTGGTCTGCAGGGCCTGGTTCGCTGCCGTTGAGTTCGCGTTTGCCGCCAGGAACAATATCGTAATCTACAAAGTCCCAGATTGGCTCGTCGTATGTAAAGTTCATATCATAACCGCCTCTGTCGATAGCATCCTGAAGCAGTTCGGCATTTGTGTATGCTGTGTGTTCTGTTGCTTTGCCAGGACGGTTACGGCGATAGATAAATGTAAGTGCGTTGCCGTCAAGGTCACGGTCGTTGTATTCAAATGTGTCGATGTATGTCTGTGTGATAGCGCTGCGGCCAATGTGACAGTAAAGCACATCGTAAGGCATAACAAGCTGCCAGAACTGGTCACGGCCTGAACGCACAGGGCCTACATCGTCAAGGTTTTTATAATCTTCAAAAAGTGCAACAAAGCGTGTGATACCGCCTTCTACCTTTGTTTCGATAAGGATAGAAGCCTGGGAAAGACCGCTCTGCGGACGGCATGCAGAAATGTTGTTAACCATAACTGCAATTGCACGCTGGCCGTCAGGATAGTTTGCTGTTTTTGCCTCGCCTGTAAAAGGGTTTGGGAAATACATTCTTGGTGTTGGGGTTGGCTCTGGTGTTGGTTCTGCGGGTGCAGCACCTTCGCCGCCACATGCTGTAAGCAGTGAAAGTGACATAAGCACTGCCAGCACAAGTGATATAGCTTTTTTCATATTTTTTCTCCCGGTTTGTCTTTTTTACAGCTTTAAAGATTTTTTGTGCTGTAAAAGTATTATCTTGTATAATATATTACTATATTTACAGGGCGTTTGTAAAGGTATAAGTAAAATTTTCCGTTTTATGAAATATCCTTCAAACTGGCTGTTTTCAGCAAAAAAGCAATCCCTGTATACGCCCATTCTGCAATGTTCAGCATTATTTCACTTGTATATGGCAAACAGTTTGTGATATACTGTTATTTGTATATATATGCTTATTTTTAGTTGTGTATTATCACAGAGGTTTTATTAAATATGAATAATATTATGTTATTTTTAAAAGGCATTATCATCGGTGTTGCAAATGTTATCCCTGGGGTTTCAGGCGGTACAATTGCAGTTGTTTTACATATATTTGACCGTATGATTGACGCCATTAACCATTTTACAAAAGATATCAAAAAGCACATTATGTTTTTGCTGCCGCTTCTGCTTGGCGCAAGTGTTGGCGTGCTGGCATTTTCGGTGCTTATTGACTTTTGCCTTGAAAACTACTCCCTGCCAACCTGTGGTTTCTTTGCAGGCCTTGTTGCTGGCAGTATTCCTCTTATCTACGGCATGGCCAAAAGCAAACGCCCTGTCGGCAAAAGCGATAAACACTATATAATCTACACACTTCTTGCATTTGCACTGGTTATCTTCCTTTCCACAATGAAAACTGCCGAAGGCGGCACAGCTGTGGTTGGCACTGTTTCTGCAGGCCTTATGCTCAAGGCATTCTTTGGCGGTGCTGTGGCATCTGCTGCAATGATTGTGCCTGGCATAAGCGGTTCCTTTATGCTGGTGCTTATGGGTCTTTACAATGTGGTTATCGGCTATGTTGCACTTGTAAAAGACTTTTTGCTTACATTTGATATGACAATTCTTGTAAGCATCATCAAATTCTGCGCACCTTTGGGCATAGGTATGGTTCTTGGTGCAATTGTAATTTCCAGACTTATTGAGTTTTTGATGAATAAATATCATACAGAAACTTATTATATTATTCTGGGCCTTATTTTAGGCAGCTTAATCGGCATTTTCCTTGACCCTATTGCATTTGGCTCTTACAGCGGTTCAATTCCGTTTTCTGCCTACATTGCAACAGCAGTTACAGCAGTGCTTGGTTTTGCAGCTGCAATGCTTTTGGGCAAAGAATAATCAACAAGGGAGGTTTTATTATTAAAAAGTTAATTTCCTTAATACTTGCCAGCGCAATGGTTTTAAGCCTTGTTGGCTGCGGCAATGACACACCCGAACCCGAAACCAGCGACCAGCATACAATTGTTGAAGAAAGAGAATACAACTATATCACAGGCGAAGCCCTTAGCGGCAGCGACAACACCCAGCGCCCTGTTGCCGTTATGGTGGACAACTCCAGATATGCACAGCCACAGTATGGTATTGCTGATGCGGATATTATCTACGAAATGGTTACCGAAGGCGGCATTACACGCCTTATGGCTGTATATGACAAGCTGGATGACATTCAGCGCGTTGGCCCTGTGCGCAGTGCGCGTGACCAGTTTGTGCAGTTTATGCTGCCTCTTAATGCAATTTATGTGCATATAGGCACAAGTATCTACGCAAACGATATGCTTAACTTTTATCATTATCAGAACATAGACGGCCTTTATCTTGGTGTTAGCAGCTTTGACTATGACGAAGAACGCGCAAAAACCTATGCCCACGAGCACTGCTGGTTTACAAGCCCAGAGCTTATCCGCAACGGCATTGAAGCAACAGGCATAAACACAGCAGGTAACCTTTATCCTGCCCTTAATTTTGCAGACTACCGCAACGAAGCTGTTACGCTGGATAACGGATATGACGCAACAGAAATATCCTTCCGTTTTTCTGATTATGCAGACACAACAATGCATTATGATGCAGCAACAAACAAATATTACAAAAGCCAGTTTGGTGTGCCGCACATGGATGCACTGTATAATACACAGCTTAGCTTTGACAACTTTTTGCTGCTTAACACAGCAGTTGTGCTTTACCCTGACGGTCTTTGCACCGCATTTGACTTTACACAGGGCGGTGAAGGCTATTATTTCTACGGCGGCAAATACATTCCGATTCTGTGGCAGAAGGGTGAACCAGAAAATCCGCTTATTGTAACAGACCTTGAAGGCACCCCAATCGAAATAAATGTTGGCAAAAGCTACATTGCAGTTATCGACGATGCAATGACAGAAACAATCACTGCAACTGGTGCTGTGCAGACTGTAGAAGACAGCACCGAAGTTCAGCCCGCTGTTTCATAATTACACAGTATAAAATAATATAAAATAAAACCAATCGGTATATTATCAAAATATTCCGATTGGTTTTTTTATTTGTGCCGATACACAATATCATATATTATATATAGCAAAGCCACCCGCAGAAATGCGGGTGGCTTTTGTTGTTCATAACACCGTTTTACAAAGGTCAAAGCCGTTGTATTACAGATTATTTAATTGTAATTTTAACAGATTTGCTTACCTTGCTGCCGTCCTGTGCAACTGCTTTGATTGTTACAGTGCCTTTCTTTTTGGCGTTTTCTTTGATTGTTACAACGCCGTCCTGGGTTACTGTTGCAATTGCGCTGTTGCTGGATGTCCATGCAAGCTGTTCTATACGCTGACCTGCCTGTGTATTTGCATTGTAGGTCTTGTATGTTGTTGTAAATGTGTATGGTGTGTCTGTAAGTGTGATTTCATCGCCTGCTTTTGCACTGATGGAGGATACTTCTTTTGTGGAGTATTTGCCCTTGCTCAGTGTAATCTGTGCCACAGAAATCTTGGATATAGGCTGTACAACATAGATGTACTGTACATTTGCAGGCTGTTTTTCTGCACCAACAATTTCGTAGTTTGCTGCTGCTGTTACCTTAATCCAGCCTGTGTATGGTGTTACCAGTGTCTTGCTTGCTGCTGCAGCTTTTACTGTGCCGCCAGATACTGTTACGCCGCTGATTGCAGGACGTTCTTCATTTGCTGCATAGTCTTCACCATTGCCTTTTGCTGCTTCTACTGTCCATACAAGTGTCTTGTTCTTAGCACCTGTGTTGTAGGTTGGGTTAAGCTTGATGGATTTGCCCCATGCAAGCACTGCCTGACCTGTTACACCGCCGTTTGCTGTACCTGCAGGAACATTGATGTCAAGAGTTTCTGTCATGCTGTTTGCTGCTACATTTACAGTAATCTTAACTGTCTTGTTGCTGCCATCAAGTGCTTTACCTGTGATTGTTGCCTTGCCTGCTTTTTCGCCTGCAACAATCTGGATTGTGCCTTTGGATGAGTAGTATTCTACCAGTTTAGAACCGCTGCCTGTTGTTTTGTATGGCTCTGTTGCACCAAGATTTTCTACTGTTGCAACTGCTGCATTGGATGTTGTCCATTCCATTTCAGTCATTGTTGCAGGAGCTTTTGTTGCTTCAAGGCTGTAACCTACATTGATTGCTGCATTTGGATTTACATAGAAGCTTGTGCCGTCTGCTTTTACTGCTGTTACAGGGCTTGCAACCTTACCTACCTGAATGTTTTTGTAAACTTTGCTTGTACTGCTGCTGCCGTCTACAGATTTTACTGTAACATTTACCTTACCCACACCAACTGCTTTAACTTTAAATGTTCTGCCGTCAATTGGGTCAATCTTAAGCACTTTATTGTTGCTGGATGTTACTGTGTATTCACCGCTTGTATCTTCCATATTGGAAGCTTCCACTGTGAATATTTCTTCAGGTTTGTCAGGGCTGAAGTGGTTCTTCATTTCGCTTATCTGTACATAATGTTCGTCTTCAAACAGACCGAATGTAAGATTTGTTGGTTTTGCAACTGCAACAAATGCTACTTCTGTTTCTGCATAGCTGTTCAAAACGCCTTTGTATGCAACATTAACTTTGTAAATTGTGCCAGGTGCTGCATCTTTTGGCATTGTAAAGTATGTTTTGTTGCTGCTTGTGCTGAGTGGTGCTGCTTTGCCGCTGTTTGTTGCGCCGTTTACATACCATTCTTTAGTTGCGCCTGTAGAAGTTGTTTTTACACCGTTAAGGTACTGTACAATTTCTGCTTTGCTGCCAGGTGCAAGTTTGTATACACCGCCTGCAATTTCTGCATCCAATGTATCAACAAGAACATCCTTTTTGCCGAGAACTGTTACGTTGACTGTTGCGCTCTTTTCTGCATTGCCAAGGCTTGTAACAGTCATTGTGTAGTCGCCTGCTTTTGCAAACTTAATGCTTGTTGCAGATTTTGTATCGCTGCCGATTACAACTTCTTCTGCGCCTTCTGCTGCAGGTTTTACTGCTTTGATTGCGTATGTTTTTGTTTTTGGTGTGTTTTCACCGTTGTTGAGTGTTACAACAGGTTTTACTGTTGCGCCTTCGTTTACAATCCATGTGCCTTCTTCTGTTACACCTATGTTGCTTGGTGCTGCAACTTCTATTGCGTAAACTGCTGTTTCCACTGTTACTGTGTAGTCAGCTTTTTTGCCGCTGCCGTCTGTTGCTGCTGCACGGATGATAAACTGACCGTTGCGTGCGCCGTCAACTGTAAATGTTGCACTTGCAGGTTCATCTTCTGCTGTTGGCTGTGTTGTTTCAAGAGTTACATATTTGGAAATATCATTCTTCTTACCTTTTACAACGCTCCATGTTACAAATGGGTTTACTGCCTGTGCATAGTTGATTTCTGCAGCATTGCCTGCTTCATCTTTTGCTGTTACCACATAAGGCACTGCATAGATTGTGCCTGTTGCGCCGATATTGTCGGCTTTAACTATTGTCTGTGCTTTAGCTTCGTTAAGGCTTGATGCATCAGGTGTATTGTCTGTGCCAAGGTAAACTGCCTGTGCAAGGCTTGTTACCATATACACAACAGTGTCACTTACACCGCTGCCGTCTGCTGCTGTTGCTGTTACAAAGATAAATGTACCTGCTGGAACATCTTTAGTTACTTTAAGTTCACCTTTTGTATTGAGTGTAATACCGGTGCCTTCGTATGGGTTTTCGCCGTATATTGCTTCAAATGTCCAGTTTACAGCTTTGTTTGTTGCGTTGGACGGTGCTGTGTTTACTGTGTTCTTAGCTGATTTGCTCTGTGCAATTGTGTAGATTTCAATACCGTCTTCAACTGCTGCAAACACTGCATTGGATGTGATATCAACTGTATTGAGTGCCACACCTGTTTTGAATGTAACTGTTGCTGTTTTTGCACCGTCAACAGATTTGATTGTCACTTTGATGCTGCCGCTGTTGTTGTTGAGTGCTTTGATTTCAACTTCGTTTGTATCTTTGCCGTCTTCGTCTTTAAGCACTGTCATTTCAAATACATCACTTGCGCCTGCAGTAAATGTAAATTCGTTAAGTGCAACATCGCTGTTAACTGCTTCTGCAGTCAGTCTGCGTACAGTGTCACCACTGTATGCGTCCATAATGATTGTCTTGCCGCTTGCCACAGTTTCTGTCTGGCTGCCATCTTTGCTTACTTCAAGTTCAATGCCGCTTACCTTCTGTGCATAGTACAGGAATGTAAGGCTGGATTCTGCAACATCAGTTACAACATCGTTGCCATCAGCATCTTTTTCTGTCTTGCTGAATGTTGCTGTAAGTTTGAATGGAACAGCTTCGCCAAAGTTTGTCAGTCTTTCAAGAGCTGCTGAAGTGTTCTTTGTTACTGTTACCTTGCCGTTTGCTGCAACTGTTGGCACTGCAACTGCAGGAAGTGTTATATCGTACACAGGAATGTACAATTCTTCAAACAGTTCTTCATAGTCGGAAACATTTTTATCGTTTGCCTGGAGATAATCTTTGTCAAGTTCCAGTTTGTAGCTGATGCCTGTTGTCCATTTTGCTGCATCCCATGTAAATGCTGGGGTGAGTGTCTGATTTTTGGTTGTTGGAATAACAATATAGTCGCCTTCGCCGTTAAGCTTGCCGCCGCTGATTGTTATTTCTGGGTTAAGAGACATCTGTGTAACTGTTACTTTTACTGTGTATTTGAGTGCTGTGTTTTCAGTGCTTTCAAATACAACTTCAGCTGTGCCTGCGCCTGCTGCCCAGAGGTTATAGCCCTGCTGGCCGTCAACTTCTGTTGGTTCAATTCTCACAATGCTTTCATCTTTGGAGTAAACATTTGTGAATATTGCTGTTGCATTGTCTTCGCTGCCGAAAATTGGGTTGATTTCAGACAGTGTGCCGTAAGGAATGTAGGTGCCAACAAATGCATCTTCGTTATAGCGTGTTGCTTTTGCTGTTACTGTTGTTGCTTTTGTAATATCCTTTGCAACGCCATTAGCAATAACGCCAAATGTTACCTGTGGTTTGTATTCGTTGAATCTGTATACTTTTTCACCGTCAGGTGTTTCAACATATTCAAGTTCACCGTATACGTTTTTGCCTTTGATAAGCTTGTTCCAGTTAGCTTCTGTGCCTTTGTAGTAAATATCAAGGTGATAGTCGCCTGGTTCGCTGATAAATCCGTACCAGTTTGTGGACAGTGCCCATGTGCCGATGGATTTTACCGATGCAGGAATGATAATCTTTTCAAGACTGCGGCATTCCTGGAATGCAAAGTTGCCGATTTTGGTTACACTTTCAGGAATCTGAACACCTGTAATGCCCATTACGCCATAGAATGCATATTCATTGATTTCTGTTACATCGGAAGGAATAACAACATTGCCTTCGAGCTGTGCTGATGCAAATGCCAGTTTTTTGCCTGATATAAACATGCCGTT
Source organism: Oscillospiraceae bacterium (assembly GCA_015067215.1). GTDB lineage: Bacteria > Bacillota > Clostridia > Oscillospirales > Ruminococcaceae > RGIG3102. The sequence continues at coordinate 12,409 of SVMW01000034.1, forward strand.
TTCAACTCTGAAGTTCTTGTTGTCTTCGCTTACTGTAAGGCTGCCAACTGGCAGGCATGACAGGAAGTATTCATTGTCGCCAAGTGTTTTAACGCCTGCGCCGATGTGAACATCTGTAAGTGCGTAGCACCATTCGTCATATGGATAATCAACATACGGTTCAACGCCAAACAGCTGGTCACCAAGGGTTGTTACGCTGTCAGGGATTTCAATGCTTTCAAGCATTCTGTTGTTGCTGAATGCCTTGCTGCCGATTGTTTTAAGTGTTGATGGCAGTTCGATTTCTTTTATGCCTGCTGTGATGCCGCTGAATGCGCGGAATGTGATTGATTCAACACCTTCCGGCACTGTGTATTTTTCGCCAACATCTGCTGCTGCAGGCAGTGCAATAAATGTTCTGCCGTCTTTTGTAAGCAGTGCGTTGTTTTCTACCTTGTAGTACTGGTTTGCGCTGTCAACTGTGATGGAACGCAGTGCACTTGTGTGACCTTCTATACCATTGTACCAGTAGCCTGCGCCTGTAAATGCACCTTCGCCGATGGATGTTACAGAAGCAGGGATTGTGATATCAAGATAGTTGCGTACAAATTCGCCGTTTACTTCTTCACCGTATGTGTATGTAAACATATTCTGGAAGGATTCGCCGCCGATAGTTGTAAGTTTATCATTGAATACAATGCGGTCTATGCATGCTTCGTTAAAGGAGTCTGTGCCGATTGATGTAAGGTTTTCCGGGAATACAATTTCTTCCATTTCAACTGCCACAAAGTTCCAGTTGCCAATCTTTTTAAGAGTGGATGGCAGTTCAACCTTGCCGTACCAGCCAGGAAGGATTGTTGCATTGCCAAGTTCTGTAACGCCTTCTTTAACGATGATTGTGTGTATTGGCAGTTCTGCCCATGGTGCAGGGTTTTTGCCGCCACGGAATGCCACATCATAGTTATAGGTTGCACCTGTACCGCTGATGATAAGCAAGCCGTCGTCGTATGTCCAGTTTACAGTTTTACCTGCTTTACCGGATGTTGGTGCTTCGGCAGATGCTTTTTCTATGTAATTTACATATACTTCCATGTCAGCATCTGGGTAACTGCTGCCCACTACAAATGTTGCAGAGAGATATGGTGTTTCGCCCGGTGCAACATCTTCTTCAGAATAGTAAGTTGCAGACAGTTTTTTGCCGTTAACCGCAAAGTATGAAGGGATATAATAGGTGTACATTCCTTCATCCAGTTCAATTTCTGCCATATAAGCACGAACTTCCATAATGGAACCTGGCAGGAATGCTGTTGCGTCCAGACCGGATTCGTCTATGAAGCGAATATGTGCTATTTCACGTTCAATGCCGCCTGTATAACTGTTGATGTTGTAGTTTGTGTGTTCAACTGTCACAAACAGTTTGTCCTCTTCATTTTCGCTTATAAGGTTCTGCAGATTTTCTGCTGCGCCTGCGTATCTGATTTGTGTGCCTTCGTTTCTGCCTGTGTTGTAGAATACATTTTTATCTACACTGTGTACAGACATTGGCATATCAAATACGAACAGCCAGCTCATTTCGGCAAATGCATACTGACCGATTGTCTGCCATACATCGCCTGCGTTTGTCATTGAAACGTAGCCTGCACGGCCAAAGCCGTAGAATGCATAGTCACCGATGTGGCTTACGCCAGAACCGATATAAATTTCGTCAACAAAGTGGCTGTAGTTGCGGTATGGGCTGTTAACATAGTAATTATCATAATGTTTTACATTGTCATCATCATACCAGGCACTGTTTTCGTCAGGCACCAATTCAAAGTCCTGCATTGCGCCGACGCCGTCGATAATCATTTTTCTGTCAGAGTAGATTGTGTATCTTACGCTGTCGGCATCTGTTGCGCCGATATGGCCTTCGGCCACTACGTAAATATTATCGGTGTCAACAACAAGGTTGTTGAGTTTGCCGTTGTCTTTGCCAACGTATACGTTGTCGTACCAACGGCTGAGATTTTCGCTGTATTTAACAGTGCTTATTTTGCTGCATCCGCTGAATGCGCTGTCTTCGATTGTGTTGATCCAGTCGTTGAAAGAAACTGTTGCAAGTGCTGTACAGCCGCTGAATGCACCTGTTTCTACAAGGTTAATGTCGTAGATTTCAGCAGTTTTGAGAGAAGTGCCGCTGAGCAGGTTTGCAGGGATGTACCAGATGCTTTCAGTCAACTGTTTGCCATTTTCATCTGTGCGGATAACATCAAAGTAGGAACCTCTGTACTGAATGCTGAAATCGCCAAATTCGCCATTGCCAAAGCTTGTAAGTTTTGTGCAGCCTTTAAATGGTGTTACACCACTTACGATATTGCCATCGAGATAAACGTTGCTGAGTTTTGTACAGCCGCTGAATGCATTGTCGCCGATGTAGTATGGTACATTTTCCACTTCATCAGGTGTATCTGCATTCCATTCTTCAATCTCATCGAAGAATTCCACAGTTGTAAGTGCTGTACAGCCTTTAAATGCTTCAGCACCAACGTTTGTTTCATGCATGTAAACTTCTTTAAGTTTTGTAAGGCCTGCAAATTCGCCGTCTGCCAGAGTAAGCGGAGCAAAGCCATCACCATAATAGTGGCCTCTGTCTCTTGTGTAGAGCTTAACAAGGTTTTTAAGGGATTTTGCTGCCTTGCCTTCGATGCCTTTGATGCCTTCGGCTATTGTAAGCAGTGTTACGTTATTCTTGATGTTTTTGGTTGTTTCATCAAAGAATGCTTTTGGAATAACAAGACCGTCGCTGTCTGCTGGAATTTCTCTTATAGATTCAAAGTGCAGTTCTTTTTCGTCTTTGTTATACCAGTATCTGATGCCTTTAACGATATAGTTGTCGTCTTCGTCTTTTTCTTTTGCAAATTCCCAGATACCGTAAATGTTGCCGTCGCCATATTTATTGTAAAGGTCATAAGCAACATAAACCTGACAAAGCTTGCCGTTTACGATAAAGTCAAGCACATAGATACCGCTTTCGCCGCCGCCAAGGCCTTCAAGGCGGATATAGTCGCCGCTTGCATCTTCTCTGCAGGAATATGTAAGCATAGACTGGTCATAGTTTGTTGCAAGCTTAACTTTTTCGTTGGCCACTGTCATTTCAGCACCGTTGATGATTTCTTTAAATCTGATGCCGTAAGCACCGTCGCGGTCAAGGTGGATAACGTTTTTGTCTGCAAAGCTGTAAGCAACTTCTTTTGCTTTTGCAGATTCTGCAATAGTATAAACTTTGCCGTTGAAATCGCCTTCTGCTTCGGAAGCGTCAATAACTTCTTTATACAGGTCAAGACTTATATCAACATGTGCGTTGCCCTGAATGTAACGCTGGTTAAGTACTGTATGTACTTTGCCTTCCGGTGCATTGGCTACGTACAGTCTGAGAACTTCGCCGTTCCATTCTGTGTAGCAGTGATTTTCCCAGAATATGCCGGAGAAATCCGGATGGAGTTCCAGAACATTCTGCGGGCCTGTCATTCTTTCGCCACGGAAATCTTCGAAACGGAATTCGATATACGCATTGGATTTAATGCGCAGCGGGTTGGTCCAGCTGTAGTTGTAAGGTGTTTCGTCTATGTTGCCGTCTTCGTCAAAGAAGGAATAGAAAAGCACTTCGTTGCCTGTAGAGTCAGAAACATAAACATTACCTGTAAACGGACGGATACCTTCGCTGTTGCCGTCGATATCTATATCGCGAACAAGGTTGAGGGTGATAAGCTGGCCGTCTGCAATGTATTTAACAACTGTTTCTTCGCCAGTTTCAAAGTTGTCAGATATCAGTCTGAATGCGTTGAAAACATTGTCTGCATTCATTTTTGTGTATCTGAAGATGTTTTTATCAACAGATACAAGACTGAAGTTTTTAGCTTCGATTTTATCGCCTTCGT
>SVMW01000035.1 GCA_015067215.1 Oscillospiraceae bacterium
ATGGCTGGAATTTTTCTTGGTGGGCCTTCACAGACTCGAACTGTGGACCGTCCGGTTATGAGCCGGATGCTCTAACCAACTGAGCTAAAGGCCCTTAAATAATGCTATAATATTATATAACAGCATTGTGCAAATGTCAATTGTTTTTTTGTCGGATAATAGGAATATATTAAAATTTATTATGCCGTAACATGTACTATTACGGCAATGAAAATAATAGATATATTATAAAAACATTGTTGTAACAATGGAAAATTTTCACAAAGAATTGTGAATAAACTATTGACAAAACAGTTAGCCTGTGGTAACTTATTATATGGAATTAGCCTCGGCTAATTTTATAATGGCAATACCCCATAAGGAGAAAAAACATGAGTCTTAAAGATGCAAACATCGGTGAAGAATATATCGTAAAAGATATCGAGACAGATGATGAAGAACTTGACGCATTTCTCTTTTCCTTGGGCTGTTACAGCGGTGAACCTATAACTGTGGTTTCCAAACTCAAGGGAGGCTGCGTGGTGTCCATCAAAGATGGCAGATATACAATTGACTATGAACTTGCAGATGCAATTAAAGTTCAGGGGATAAAATAGTGCTGGTCACTATTTTTTTTGCCAAAGAGTTAGCATAGTCTAACTAAAGTTAGCGAAAGCTGACCATCAGTTTGTTTTTTAATAATATATATAGATTAACAACATCAGGAGGTTGTACAAAATGAGAATTGCCTTGACAGGTAACCCTAACTCCGGTAAAACAACAATGTACAATGCCCTTACAGGCAGAACAGAACGTGTTGGTAACTGGGCCGGCGTTACAGTAGAAAAGAAAGAAGCTTTGATTAAAAAAGCTTATTATGACAGTGAGGAAGAACTGGTTGCAGTTGACCTGCCTGGTGCATATTCAATGTCACCGTTCACAAGCGAAGAAAGCATCACAAGCACATATGTAAAAAACGAAAATCCGGATGCAATCATCAACATTGTTGATGCAACAAACCTTAGCCGCAGCCTGTTTTTTACTACACAGCTGCTGGAACTTGGTGTTCCTGTGGTTGTGGCACTTAACAAAAGTGACATCAATGAAAAGAAAGAAACAGAAATAGATGCTGAACTTCTCAGCAAAAAACTTGGCTGTCCTGTTATAAAAACAGTTTCCACAACAGCATCTGACGCAGGTCTTAAAGAAGTTGTTAAGGTTGCTGCTTCCCTCAAAGGCAAAGAACAGAAAGCTCCTTACACACAGGGCGATATCGACCTGACAAACAAAGAAGCTGTACAGACAGCTGACAGAAAACGTTTTGCATTTGTAAACGAAATTGTTAAGACTGTTGAAACCAGAAAAGTATTTACAAAAGATAAGAACTATCAGGATAAAATTGACGCAGTGCTTACAAACAAATGGCTGGGTATCCCAATCTTTGCTGTTGTAATGTTCCTTGTGTTTGATATTTCCCAGTCATCATTTGGCCCGTTCCTTGCCGACACTCTTGTTGGCTGGATCGAAGCTTTCCAGGGCATGGTTGCAGGCATGGTAGAAAACGCTTCTCCATTTGTACAGTCCCTCCTCGTTGACGGTATCATCGGTGGTGTTGGTGCAGTTGTAGGCTTCCTTCCACTTGTTATGGTTATGTACTTCCTTATCGCACTTCTTGAGGACTGCGGTTACATGGCGCGTGTTTCCGTTGTTATGGACCCAATATTCAAACGCGTAGGTCTTTCCGGTAAATCCATTATCCCAATGGTTATCGGCACAGGCTGTGCTATACCTGGCGTTATGGCTTGCCGCACAATCCGCAACGAACGCGAACGCCGTGCAACAGCAATGCTTACACCATTTATGCCTTGCGGTGCAAAACTTCCTGTTATTGCTCTTTTTGCAGGTGCATTTTTTGCAGATGCATCATGGGTTGGCACACTTATGTACTTTGCAGGCATCCTGCTTATCTTCTTTGGTGCATTGCTTGTAAACAAAGTTGCAGGCCATAAATTTAAAAAATCTTTCTTTATCATGGAACTGCCTGAATACAAAATTCCAAGCCTCAAACGTGCATTTATGTCAATGCTCGAACGCGGTAAAGACTACATTATCAAAGCAGGTACAATCATTCTTGTATGTAACACAGTTGTGCAGATTATGCAGTCCTTTACATGGAGCCTTCAGCTTGTTGAAGAAGGTGCCGAAGCAACTTCTATCCTTGCTTCCATTGCAGGCCCTGTAGCGGTTATTCTTGTGCCAATCTGCGGCATTGCAGCATGGCAGCTTGCAGCAGCAGCTGTAACAGGCTTTATTGCAAAAGAAAATGTTGTTGGCACACTTGCAGTCTGCTACGGCCTTACAAGCTTTATCGATACAGAAGAACTTGCTCTTATGGGCGGTGCAAACGAAGTTGCAGTTGTAATGGGTCTTACAAAGGTTGCAGCACTTGCTTACCTTATGTTCAACCTCTTTACACCTCCTTGCTTTGCAGCACTTGGTGCTATGAACAGTGAAATCAACGACCGCAAATGGTTCTGGGGCGGTGTAGGTCTCCAGTTTGCAACAGGCTACACAGTAGCATTCCTTGTTTACCAGATTGGCACACTTATCACAACAGGTTCTGTTGGTGCAGGTTTTGTTCCTGGTCTTGCAGTTGTAGTTGTAATCATTGCAATCGTTGCTTCTCTTATCAACAAAGCAAACAAAAAGCTTGCAGCTGAAAAAGCAGCAAAAGCAGCAAAATAATTAAAAAAAGGAGAATTGTCGCTATGACAGATATTATTGTAATTGCAGTAGTTATCGCAATTGTCGGCAGCGCAGCAGCTTACATATATAAAGAAAAGAAAAAAGGTGTAAGATGCGTTGGCTGTTCACATGCGGGGGAATGTGCAAAAAGAGCACAGGGGCTGTCCTGCGGCAGCTCTGACTGATAAAAGAAAAAGGGAGTGGAATTAGCGGCCTCCCAACAAGAAAACACAAACCTGATTTTTAACACAAAAAGGCTGCTGCGGCGTCAGCAACACTTGCATTACACAAAGTAGTGCTGCGTGTCTTTTCCTTGCAGCAGCACTTTTTCTGCAAAAACAGGCAAAAATGTACCCGACAGCACACTTTGCAGTGTGTTGTCGGGTATTTATGTTTTCTTATCGGGATGTCGCTTTTCCACTCCTTTTTATTTTTTCAAATTTGTAACCCTGTAAAATATTGTAAATAATTATGGTGTCATATGCATAATATAACACAAAACAAAACCCGTTCTGAAGTTCAGAACGGGAAAAAAATTACAAATTCATATGATTTTTTATAGCAAGATAAGTTTCATCACTTATGTGATGTTCCAGCTTGCAGGCATCTTCAACAGCAATTTCTTCAGCTACACCAATGCTGATAAGGAACTTGCTGAGCAATGTGTGACGGTTGTATATTTTTTCGGCAATTTCTTTGCCTGCATCGGTAAGCACAATGTGGCCGCCTTTTTCCACAACAATATAGCCGCCTTCACGCAGCAAACCCATTGCGCGGCTTACACTTGGTTTGGAATAACCCATGTGTTCACATATATCGATGGAACGGACTACACCCATTTTCTGTGTAAGAAGGTGTATGGTTTCAAGGTACATTTCGCCGGATTCCTGAAGGTGCATAAAATTCTCCTCTAAAAATAGTCATTGCATAAAGGATACCATATATTTTATATAAAATCAAGGGCGAGTTAGCATAGTGCAACTTCACATAAAATTCGTATTATTTTCACAATAGAAATGTTGACACATCAACATTTCAAAGGTAAAATATTCCTTGCGAATGTTGAAAAAGTTAACATTTTATTTTATTCGGGGGGAAAACTTATGCTCAGCAGATATGAACAGTTTTCTTATATTGTGTCGGGCATTAACCGCTATATACAAAAGCTGGAACGGGACGAAATGATCAAGTTTGGCTACAAGGGTGCATTTGCTCAGTATCTTGTTGCAATGCATCATTATCCTCAGGGAGTTACAGCGGCACAGTTAAGCGAAATATGTGACAAAGACAAAGCGGCAGTTTCCCGCATTGTGTCAGAAATGATATCAAAAGGTCTGGTTGTGCGAAAATCTGCAACCGAAACAATGTACCGTGCAAAACTTACCCTTTCAAAGGAGGGGGAAAAGGTGGCACAGTTTGTTGCAAGCCGTGCTTCCGCAGCAATTGAGGCAATGGGTAACGAACTTACCGAAGAACAGCGTAAAATCCTTTATTTTGCACTGGATAATATTTCAGACAAATTACACACTCTTTCAAAAGAGGGTATACCACAGGAATAAAACATTTTTATATAAATAATTACATTAAGGAGAAATCATAATGAGTGTTAAAATTGTTATTGACTCTACAGCCAATGTAAGAAAAGAACTTAAAGACAAATTTGTTACAGTACCTCTCACAGTAAACTTTGGAACAGAAAGCTTTGCTGACGGGGTTGAAATTGATAACGATACTTTCTATTCAAAGCTTGTTACAAGTGATGTAATGCCAACTACAAGCCAGCCTACACCGGATGCTTTTGAAAAAGTTTTCAGGGAAATCACCGAAGCAGGTGACGAAGTTGTTGTAATTACAATTTCATCAAAGCTTTCCGGCACATACCAGAGTGCAACAATTGCGGCAGAAGATTTTGCTGGCAAGGTTTTTGTTGTTGACGGCTACACAGTTGCAATCGGCACAGGTGCTTTGGCTGAATATGCACAGAGCCTTGCAGACAGCGGAAAATCAGCAGCCGAAATTGTTGAAATTCTTGAAAAGGATAAAGAGAATATCCGTGTATTTGCCGTTGTTGACACACTTGAGTACCTCAAAAAAGGCGGACGTGTTTCCGCAGCTGTTGCTTTTGCAGGCGGTCTGCTTAACTTTAAACCTGTTATTGCCATTGCAGACGGTGTTGTACAGTCTCTTACAAAAGGGCGCGGCAACAAACAGGCCAACAGTCTTATGAATCAGGAAGTTGAAAAAAGCGGCAGCATTGATTTTGCAAAACCGTTTGTTATCGGCTACACAGGTTCTGACAGCAAACTGATGCAGGAATACATAAAGGATAACATTGATATGTGGGGTGGCGATGCAGACAAAATTCACACAGCACAGCTTGGCAGTGTTGTAGGCACACATGCAGGCCCGGGTGCAGTTGCTGTCGGTTACTTTGTAAAAAAATAATTAAAGAATAAATTTAATGCAGATAAAGGTGATTTCCTGTGCGTAACACTTTAATCTGCATTTTTGTTTGCATATAAAAACCGTGCTTTCAAAAATAAAAGCACGGTTTTTTTTTATAAATTGTCAGCTGTTCAGTTCTTTCATTGATTTTCTGAACTGTACAGTAAAAAGAATAACAGTACAGCTTACAGCAATTATGTCGGCAACAGGTTCGGCAAGGAAAACCGCATTTGTCTTGTTGCTGATAAACTGCGGCAGAATGTAGATAAGAGGGATAAGCAGAATTATCTTTCTCAGCAATGCAAGGAACAGGCTGCATTTGGCGTTGCCCAATGCAATAAAAGTCTGCTGACAGGCAATCTGTGCACCAAACACACAGTTGACAGCCATATAAATTCTCAAAGCGTGGGAAGCAAAGTCTACAAGTTCAGGGTTGTTATTGAACAGTTTTATAAAGTTCTGCGGGAACAGCATAACCAGTGCCCACACAGTGACGGAAAACACAAGGCAGCTGACAAGTGTCAGTTTAAAGCCCTGTTTTACTCTGCCGGCATTTTTGGCACCGTAGTTGTAGCTGATAATAGGCTGTGAGCCCTGACAAAGTCCCTGCAGAGGAAGAATTGAAAATGTCATAACACTTGTCAGAATTGTCATACTGCCAACAGCAATATCTCCGCCGTATTTAAGCAGGGAGGAGTTGAAGCATACTGATATAAGGCTTTCGGTTGCCTGCATGATAAAAGGGGATAAGCCAAGTGCCATACAGGGCAGAAAAATCTTAGGATTGAGCTTGAGGTTTTCCTTGCGTATTCTGAGCTCGGTTTTGCTGCCTGTCAGAAATTTCAGAATCCAGACCATTGATATAAACTGGCTTATTACAGTTGCAATTGCGGCACCTTTTACGCCCATATTTAAGCCGAAAATGAAAACAGGGTCAAGAATAATGTTGCATACTGCACCGATAAGCACCGTCATCATACTGATTTTGGCAAAGCCCTGCGCACTGATAAAGGCATTAAGACCAAGTGTCATCTGTACAAAAACAGTGCCAAAGCTGTATATGCTCATATATTCCATTGCATATCCAATAGTGTTTTCGCTTGCACCAAAAGTGAGAAGAATTGGTTTTGCAAAGAACACAAACACAACGGTAAGCACTGCAGAAACACACAAAAGCAGTGTAAAGCTGTTGCCAAGTATTTTTTCGGCAGTGGCTTTGTCACCTTTGCCCATAAAAATGGAAGCTCTTGGTGCGGCACCCATACCAACAAGGGCGGCAAAAGCTGATATTATCATAATCAGCGGAAAGCATACTCCAACGCCTGTCAGAGCAAGGTCGCCGATTTTGTCGATATGACCGATATATATCCTGTCAACCATATTGTACAAAAGGTTGACTATCTGTGCGGCAATTGCAGGGGCAGAAAGTTTTAACAAAAGCTTGCCCACAGGTTCGGTTGCAAGTGCTGCAGATTGATTTTTGTTCATAATTCACCTCAAAATAAATAACCGTCTCAATAACAAAGACGGTGTACAAATTCTGTTTATAATTTTACATCAACAGGTGTTTTTGTCAATGTAATTTGTGTGAAAACAATAGTTTTTGATGGGCATAAGCCGGTAACCTGCAACGCCGGCAACGCATAATATATAAATAAGTAATTTACTATTTGAATGTTTTATGGTAAAATAATAAATTAGGAAAAAAGTATTTATTCACATTTTCATATATGAGGTTACACAATGATTTACCTTGACAATGCAGCTACAACACCTGTTAACAGTGAGGTTGCACAGGTTATTGCCGACAGCCTTAAAAGCGATTTTGCAAACCCTTCTTCACTGTATAAAATCGGCGCACAGAGCGAAAATAAAATCAATACAGCACGCCGCACAGTTGCAGGTTTTATCAATGCTAAGGAAGATGAAATTTACTTCACATCCTGCGCATCAGAAAGCAACAACATTGCAATTTACGGCCTTGCAATGGCCCGCAAAAACTGGGCAAATAAAATTGTTACAACAGGTTACGAACACCCGGCGGTGCGAAAACCTTTGGAAAACTTAAAGGAAATGGGATACACTGTTGCAAATGTAAACCCGAAAGCTGACGGAAACATTGATATCAACGAAATTGTTGACGCTGTTGACAGCAAAACAGCCCTTGTCACAATTATTCATATCAACAACGAAACAGGTGCAGTTATTGATATAAAAACAGCCTGCGAAAAAATCAAGGCAAAAAACAAACGCACAGTTATCCATATTGATGCCACCCAGTCATTTATGAAACTGCCAATCGATGTAAGTAAAATTCCTTGCGACAGTATGGCTTTTTCAGGACACAAAATCAATGCACCAAAAGGCATCGGCGGTTTGTATCTCAAAAAAGGTACTAACATAAAAACCGTTATGGCTGGCGGCGGACAGGAAAAAGGTCTCCGTGCAGGCACCGAAAATATCCATTATATTCTCGGCTTTACAAAAGCGTGTGAAATTCTTCACCCCAATATCAAAAAGAATTTAAACCATTATGCACGTCTTAAAACAAGACTGATTGAAGGTCTTGCACAGTTTGACAATGTTGCGGTAAACAGCCCGGAAAATGCAGTGCCGTACACGGTAAACTTCTCCTTTATGAACTACCGCAGTGAAACCTTGCTGCACTTTCTTGAAGCTGATGAAATTTACATTTCCTCAGGGTCAGCCTGTTCAAAAGGGGCAGCAAGCCACACACTTACCGTAATGGGCCTTGATGCAAAGCGCATTGACAGTTCTGTCCGTGTAAGCTTTGGCGTAAACACAACAGAAGAAGACATTGACACATTTATTGCTGCACTTAAAAATGCACAGGAAAAATTACAGAAAGTTAAAAGATAAACAGAAAGAGAATTTAAAATGAGAGAACTTATAATTTGCTATCTTGGCGAAATGGCGCTCAAAGGCCTTAACAAAAACACCTTTGAAGCACAGCTTATGAAAACAATCCGCCGCCGTCTTAAAAAAGTAGGCAACTTCAAATACTACAAAGCACAGAGTACATTCTACATTGAGCCTGAAGACGATGATGCAGATGTTGAAACTGCATACGAAAAGGTTAAAAAGATTTTCGGCATTGCGGCAGTAAGTAAAGCTGTTGTAGTAGAAAAAGATTTTGAAGTTATTGCAAAAACAGCGGTGGAATATCTTGGCGAAACACTTAAAAATGCAAAAACATTCAAAGTTGCAGCAAAACGCAGTGACAAAAAATTCCCGATGACTTCACCTGAAATTTCCCGTGAACTTGGCGGCAGAATCCTCAGTAAATACCATCACCTTAAAGTTGACGTAAACAACCCTGAAGTTACAGTTATGGTTGAAATCCGCGACTATGGTGCATATGTTCACGGCGGCAAGGAACAGGGGGCAGGCGGTATGCCTGTTTCTACTTCCGGCAAAGGAGCACTTATGCTTTCAGGTGGCATTGACAGCCCTGTTGCAGCCTACATGATGGCAAAACGCGGTATGAAAATTATGGCTGTGCATTTTGCTTCACCGCCATACACAAGTGAACGTGCAAGACAAAAGGTTATCACACTGTGTGAAAAGGTTAAGGATTATACAGGGGATATCAACCTGCACATTGTACCTTTTACTGTTCCGCAGGAATATATCCGCGATAAAGGTGTGCCGGAACTGTTCACAGTGCTTATGCGCCGCAGTATGATGCGTATTACCGAAAAAATTGCTGAAGAAGAAGGTGCAGAAGCAATCATCACAGGCGAAAGCCTTGCACAGGTGGCAAGCCAGACACTGCGTGCTATCAGGGCAACAGATTCTTCTGTGGAAATGCCTATCCTTCGTCCTGTAATCGGTATGGATAAAAACGAAATTACAGAAATTGCACGAAAAATTGATACCTTTGAAACATCAATTCTTCCATATGAAGACTGCTGTACAATTTTTACTCCAAGCCATCCTAAAACAAAACCTTCAATGGAAGAAATCCTTGAAGCGGAAAAGAATATGGATATGGAAGTGCTTACAAAACTTGAAATGGAAGCTATGGCACAGACAGAAAAGGTTTTCGTAAACATTTAACACATTAAAGGTATTATAAAGATACAGACGGTACATTGTACCGCAACAGATTTTAAAAGAAAGGGTGAAAACTTTGCGAGCAGAAATTATATGTGTCGGCACAGAACTTTTGCTGGGTGACATTTTAAACACCAATGCACAGTATCTGTCCCGTGCCTTGTCAGAACTCGGCATCGCGGTTTACAACCAGCAGGTTGTGGGTGACAACAGCGAACGTCTTGCACAGGCTGTTATAACTGCCAAGGAAAGAAGCGACATTGTTATTCTTTCAGGTGGTCTCGGACCAACCGATGATGACCTTACAAAGCAGACAGTGGCACAGATATATAATGACGAACTGGTTTATAACGAAGAACTGGAACAGAAAATCCGTTCCCATTTTGAAAAAATGAACCGCGTTATGACCGAAAACAATAAAAAGCAGGCTTATGTGCCAAAACGAGGCCGATATCTGCCTAACGACAATGGTACAGCACCGGGCATTATGTTTATTGACGGTGAAAAGCTGGCTGTTTTGCTGCCGGGACCTCCAAGAGAACTGGAACCTATGATGGCAAACCAGGTTATGCCTATACTCAGCAAGCTGGTTAAAGGTGTAATAAAATCCCGATATGTAAAAACAATGTGCATAGGGGAAAGTATGCTGGAAACAGAACTTGCTGATTTTCTGGATAGCGAAAACCCAACCGCGGCTCTTTATGCGAAGGGAGATGGTGAGGTTACAGTGCGCCTTACAGCCCGAGCTCTTGAAGACAAAGAGGCGCAGGAAATGCTGGACGGTCAGTACAGACAGCTGCAGCAGAAAATAGGCGATTACATCTATGGTGTGGACGTTGACAATGCGGAAACCGTTATTGTAAATACCCTTAAAAGAACCATGCAGTCGGTTGCTGTGGCAGAAAGCTGCACAGGCGGCAAAATTGCCTCCAGAATTACAAGTATCGCAGGGGCTTCACAGGTTTTTGAACTTGGCATATGCACATATTCTGACAGACAGAAGGTGGAAATGCTGGATGTTGAACAGGATGTTGTTGAACAGCATACTGCAGTAAGCCGTGAAGTTGCTGTGCAGATGGCACAGAATGTTCGCAGAAAAGCAGAAAGCACATATGGCGTTGCAACCACAGGCTATGCAGGCCCTGGCGGCAGCGATGTAGGGCTTGTGTACATTGCAGTAGCAACGGAAGATAAAACCTATGTTGCAAAATGCCATTTTGCCGGAAAAAGAGAAACAATAATCAATCTGGCAAGCCAGTATGCGTTGGACATGCTGCGCAGAGTAATGTTTTCACTGCCTTTGCTGAATGCTGAAGAGGTGAAAATTGAACCTCCTGCAAAAAAGAAAAAGGGAATAGGCAGAATACTGCTTATGTTTTTGCTGGTTATTGTTCTGTCAGCAGCACTTGCTTTTGGCTGGCTGTGGTTTAAAAGCGGCAAAAGCTGGGCAAATGTGCCTATTGTAAATCAGTTCCTTTCTTCTGTTTCGGTAGGGGACGTTATTGATATAAGAAGTGAAAACGATTTTTTTTCACAGGGTTTTGAGCAGGAAACTTCTCAGCTGATATCCGGCTCTTGGGCTCAAAACCTTAAATTAGAGGGCTGGATAACAATTAAAAACATACCTGCAGAATATGCTGTCGGCACACTGAGACATTCGCAAAGCGAAAAAGGCAGTGTTGTGTACGAAGACACTTCCATTGCAGGCATGCGCACTTTTGCAGGCTTTGACAGCGAAAGCCTGTACAATCTGAACAGTTTTGCACCTGTTCACAAAGATACAAAAGTAACATTTTTTGAACCTGACGGCAACTGGGAACAGTACACACTGTTTTCAATTGCAAACTATACAGCTGACGAAATTGACGGACTTATGAAGATGAGTGACAGTCAGGACGTTGTAGACGAAGCTCTGGCAAAAACAACTGTGGATTTTTCTGCAGGGGAAGTAACCGGCTTTGATGAAATTATTGTGTTTAAACAGGCAGATGAAAACGGAAATATCAACCTTTACTTTGCAAAAAGAAGCGAAGTTACAACCGAGGTTACAGCAAGTCCGTCACCATCCCCGGACAGCAGTTCTGACAGTTCAGCTTCACAGGATGAAAGCAGTTCCGACAGCGAAAACGAAAGCTCATCAGAGGATGAAAGTTCTTCTGATAGCGTGGATGAGAGTTCTTCTGACAGCGGGGACGAGAGTTCTTCAGAAGACGAAAGTTCTTCCGACAGTGAGGATGAAAGCAGTTCCGCTTCATCAAAACCAACGGCATCCCCGACTCCGACTGTAAAACCGACAGCAAAACCGACAGCTTCACCTACGGCAAAGCCAACGGCTACACCGACAGCCAAACCGACTGCTACACCTACGGCAAAGCCAACTGCGAAACCGACAGTAGATCCTACACCAACGCCGACGGCAAAACCGACACCGACACCAACCCCGGCACCAACAGTTGCCCCTACACCGGAGCCAACTCCTACACCTGCCAGCGGAAAAACACTTACCGTAACAATGAACGGCACAGTTGTTACAGACTCGGTGGAAAATATTCTGTCAATGATAGTTGCAAAGGAAATGACATACACATGGAACCCTGAGGCACTTAAAGCACAGGCGGTTGCAACACACACCTATCTCAGATATCAGTATTCAATCGGCAATACCGCACCGGCAGTTTCGGGCAGGACAAACCCGAATCAGGCGGTAAAAAATGCGGTAAGCCAGGTGGCGGATATTATAATGACCGTTAACGGCAGACCGGTATATACCCCGTATTTTGCATCTTCAGCAGGTTATACAAACTCTGCAACAGAGGTGTGGGGCGGCAGTTATTCCCATCTTGTGCCGGTGGAAAGCAAATATGATTATCAGGCTAGCGGTTACAAGGGTACAGTCCGTTATTCAAAGGCGGATATGGAAGATGTGCTTAACCAGATAGGCATTGAACCTGTCGGAGAACCGGAAACCTGGATACAGATAAACAGCAAAAATACGGGCGGCTATGTAGGCGGCATGACAATATGCGGCCAAACTACCTACAGAAGCCCGTCAAGCGGCAAAACCCTTGAAATAACAGGGCGCCGCATGCGTGAGGATATTCTTAAAGTCAATGGTGCTATGGTAATGCGTTCCCACGCATTTGATGTGACATATGACGGTACAACATTTATCTTTACCACATATGGTTACGGACACGGCGTTGGTTTGAGCCAGTGGGGTGCACAGCTTTATGCACAGAATGAAGGCTGGTCTTACAGTCAGATTCTCACTCACTATTATACAGGTGTAACCCTGCAGAATATTTAATACAAATAAGGGCATAGTTTTAAAGCTGTGCCCCAAAAAATAACAGCAGTAAAGGTGAAATAGGCATGAAATACGTTTCTCCGCAGACCGAAAAAAGAAAACAACGACAAAGAAAACGCAAAAAGCAGTTGCTTCTGGGCATCTGTCTGCTTGCGGCAATTGTTGTCGTTGCAGTTGCAGTTATAGCCTTTACAGGAAGGGACAAGCCACCACAGAGTTCATCGGAACAAAACAGTATTTCATCAGGAACAACCATTCAGGAAGAAAGCAGTTCTGCGGCAGAAAATGAAGATTCTTCACAGGAAGAAAACAGTTCGTCGGAAAATGTAAACAGTTCTGCACAGGACACTTCGTCACAGGGAAATAATACAGACAGCTCATCAGGAAAAAATGAACAGCAGGCAGCGGTTGTTAATCCTCACCTTAAAAATAAGTCAATCATTGACAAAATCAAAGGTATTTTTTCAAAAGAAGAGATACAGCCTGCTTTTCCAGCAATGAGTTTTGGTGTGCAGATTGACCAGGCGGCAGACAGCATTATAAGTCTTTCACCTCTTGCCACAGAGGTTATACTTTCATCGCCTTCACAGCACAATCTTGTTGCAGTAAGTGAATACTGCAACAAACGCGGCAATCAGTTTATGACGGTGGGCACACCTCTTATCCCTAAAACAGATAAAATTATTCAGCTTGCACCGGATTATCTCATTGTGCAGACACCTCTCGGTGAACAGGACAAAATAAAAATTCAGCAAAGCGGAATAACAGTGCTGCAGCTTAATGCACCAAAAAACCTTGATGATTTAAAGGAAATATACCGCAGTGTTACCGCACTTACAAAAGGTGCACAGGGAGCAACCGATTTCAGTGAAAGACTGTACAGCGACCTTGAAGGTAAGCTGTCACTTTATAAAGCAGCTTTGTCACAGATTTCAAAAAAATCTGCAGTAATGCTATTTAACAGCTACGGCATGGTTGCAACAGCAGATACATTTGAGGGTGAAATTCTGTCAGCTTTTTTTGATATAACCATTGAAGGCAAAAACTATTTTGCCGAAAACATAGAAAAAATTGCAGCATCGGACCCTCAGGTGCTTATTGTTCCTGACTTTATAACTGCTTCACAGCTGGAACAGCTTGGCTTCGGACAGACAAAAGCTTATCTTGACGGTAACGTTTACTATGTAAATATGCAGGATTTTGAAAACATAAGTGCAAAATCCATCAAAATACTGGCAGGTATTGCCAACAGTGTTTACGGTGACAGCATTCAGCCTGTACCGACAGCTTCACCTGAAGCGGAATAGTTAAAAGTAAAGGTCGGCTGAGCAAAAACAGCCGGCCTTTGTTTATAAATTATACGGAGAAATAAAATGCAAACTCTTAACATAGCATTATTGCAGATAGCCCCTGCAGGCACACTTGACGGCAATCTGAAAAAAGGCGATGAATACTGCCGCAAGGCAAAAACAATGGGTGCAGATATTGCCCTGTTCCCCGAAATGTGGAGCAACGGATATGATATCTATGAGCGCCCTGCTGAAATATGGAAAAAGGAAGCAGTATCTGCCGACAGTGATTTTGTAAATCATTTTGGCAGCCTTGCAAAACAGCTGGATATGGCAATCGGAATTACATTGCTTGAAACAGCTGACGGTAATCCGCACAACACAATGGTGCTGTTTGACCGTTTTGGCGAAAAGAAATTTACCTATGCCAAGGTGCACACCTGCGACTTTGGTGCAGAATGCAATCTTACTCCGGGGGATGATTTTTATGTGACTGACCTTGACACAGCAATTGGAAATGTAAAGGTTGGTGCAATGATTTGTTATGACCGAGAATTCCCCGAAAGCGCCCGCATACTTATGCTCAAGGGTGCAGAGGTTATCCTTGTACCAAATGCCTGCCCTATGGAGATAAACCGTCTCTCACAGCTGCGTGGCAGAGCATACGAAAATATGCTTGCAATTGCCACCTGCAACTATCCCGTTACAGTACCTGACTGCAACGGCGGTTCAAGTGTTTTTGATGGTGTTGCTTATCTGCCTCATCTTGACGGTTCCCGTGATACCTGTATTATGCAGGCAGGGGAGGAGGAAGGTGTTTTTGTGGCACAGCTTGACCTTGGTCAGCTGCGCGAATACCGCGAAAGCGAAGTTCATGGCAATGCTTACCGCAGGCCTGACAAATATTCAATTATTAGCGAAAATAAGGTTGAGCACCCTTTTGTAAGGGATGATTACCGTTATAAGTGATAAAAACCTATATAATATACATACAAAAATCACCATCGTGCATTATTGCAGATGGTGATTTTGTTATTTTTTGTCGATATATTACTTTTTGTATAGTTTTGTTGTGTAATCCCTGCGTCCTTCACAGCTGAATTTAAAAAATAATCCCTGCAAATCAGTTGCAAAGCTTTCTGTCTGGACCACAGCGGCACAGTCAGCGTTTTTATCCTGCAGAATGCGGTAAGAATGACTTATCGGTATTTCACTTGCAGTTGTTGCAGCTTTTACAATTTCCTCACCCTTTGCATCCATTGCAAGTATTCTTGCAAAAGGTGGGGACAGGGGTACATTGCGGCAGTCGCCCATAACAGCGCTGAGCATAATACGGTTAAGACGGCTGCGGGTGTACTGCTTTGTAGGCAGGTTGTCAAGCAGACTGTCAAGGCTTATCGCTTTTACAGCAGCATTTTCAAAAGCGTGGCTCAGCTCTTCGTTGCAGTCAGAAATGGCTGCAAAACCGGCAGCTTTAAGGCTTTTAAGTTTTGCCAGCACAAACTTTTCAAAGGCGGTGTCACATACAAAATAATCCCCCTGTTCAAGTCTGTTTAAAAGGTGTGGGGCAATGTTTTCCGGCACAAGGGAACCTGCCTGTTCAAAACGGTATTCACTGACGCACTTTCTTATATATCCTGCACTTGCAAATCCGTCCCTGACTGCCATATCGTTATAGTTTGTACCCTGTCTTTTTACGGGAACAAACTCCACATCCCAGTCGATTTTTTTGCACTCTTTTATATATTCAAGGGCAAGAATGTCGTTGGAGGCGGACAAAACCGCCCTGTTTATATCAAAATGGTCGGTTATTGCCTTTTCCCTTGCAGTTGCAAAGGAAAGCTTTTGGGAAAGATAGTTTTTCAAAGCGGTTTCATATTCATCGGTCAAAAGGTAATCTGCAATACTGCACAAAAGGCTGATATCGTCACTTTCGCTGCCAAAACACAAAGCACTCACACCAAGGTTTTTCAGTATCCGCACACCGCTTCTGGCAAAGCCTTCGGCAGACATGCTGCTGTAAGGGTAAGGGATTTCACACACCAGCGATACACCGCAGTCCACAGCATATTTTGCCCTTTCAAATTTTGAAAGCAGGCTGAACTCACCGCGCTGAACACAGCTGCCGCTCATGGCAACGGCAATATGCTCAAAGCCGCAGCTTTTGAGATAGTCAATCTGGTATTTATGCCCCTTGTGAAAAGGGTTGTATTCCGCTATAATTCCCGCTGTTTTTGGCATAAAAAGCTCCTTTTGCCTTGAAAAATGTATAAAGATATTATATAATAATTATGCTATAAAATAAATACCATTTTTTTGGAGGACTGATTAAC
>SVMW01000036.1:0-13912 GCA_015067215.1 Oscillospiraceae bacterium
AGCTGAGTTAATTAAGTTATCTAACATAATTTTTTCTCCTTTTCTTAATATATACCCCGCCGCGCGCATTGGCGGAGATATGGTCTTCCCAATAAGAAAGGCCTGTAAATTTGATTATGTTCTGCTTTAAACCCAAAATGTTTTGACACACTTAAGGCCGCAAGTAGACCATAGTTTAAATTCGTAACTATTTTACCAATTTGCGTCCTCAAAGTCAATATATTTGTTAAAAATATGTGAACAATTTTAAAAATTTTTTATTATTTTGTACAAGATTCACAAAAAAGTGCAATATATTTTTACATTTATGAAAATGCTTATTTTTTATAGGTTATATCTGTTAAAACGTTATTATTTTCAATTTAATTTATAACAGCAAGCTTTATTCTTAATTATATAAAATCACCGCAACTGCACCGCAATATTTCATTTGTTATGACAATAACCTTTTTTTATATAACAGCTTGCCAATATAACTATTATTCAAATTTACATTGTAAAAATCTGATTTATCCGTATAAAATTGACCTATATCTGATATCACTGCTTCGTTCACAAAATAAAAAGAGAGGAAAAGCGACATCCCGATAAGAAAACATAAATACCCGACAACACACTGTAAAGTGCGTTGTCGGGTACATTTTTGCCTGTTTTTGCAGAAAAAGTGCTGCTGCAAGGAAAAGACACGCAGCACTACTTTGTGTAATGCAAGTGTTGCTGACGCGGCAGCAGCCTTTTTGTGTTAAAAACCAGGTTTGTGTTTTCTTGTTGGGAGGTCGCTAATACTTCCCCTATTTTTATTATATCAAGCTTTGATTGTACTGATTAGGCGCGGCATAATTTTGCGTGTATATTCACTTAACGAATAGTTGCCGTTGGATATACAGTAATCATAGATAATTGCACGTTCTGCCAGTGTGTACAACTGCTGAATTTCTCGCACTGTAAGGTCTGTTGCTATCTGGCCGCGTTTCTGCCCTTCATCAATAATCTGTCTGATTACATAGTAGTAATATCTGTCCTGATTCTGCAGATGTTTATCCCCTTTGGTTACAACCTGAGAAGAATAAAGTGATGCCAAAAGACCGATTGGAATTTCTCTTTCAATCATATCATGCACTGTGTAGCAAAGATAAAGCAGTTTTTCATAGCTGTTCATATCTTTGTCAAGTGTCTGCATAACTTCTTCGTATTTTGCATCAAAAACTTCTGACAATGAGGACAAAAGCTCATCCTTGCTGCTGTAGTAATGATAAAAACTGCCTTTTGATGTGCCTGATGCCGCTATGATGTCGTCAATAGTAGTTTCGCTATATCCTTTTTCGTGAAAAAGCTGCCAAGCTACTTTTGTTATTTTAGCTTTTGTTGTGTTCATTCTTGCCATTGGCATACCTCTTACAGTAATTGATTTTATAAAACCATATTACCATTTTGTTACAGTAAAGTAAAGCTATTTAAAATGTTAATTTTTTAACCAAACGATTTTTATTATAAATAATATATATTAAATATCATTATAAATAAAACTGTATCGTCCAAACCGATAAATTATTTCAATTTATTTTCTTGCGCAGTTGCTTGTTCTGCCTGTAAGAATTTCAAGGCCATGGTGAAGGTGTGGAAGAATATATTCCAGACATTCTGCAACAGCTTTTGGGCTGCCCGGCATATTTACAATAAGGGTTTTTTCGCGAATGCCTGCTGCAGCGCGGGTAAGCATTGCACGGCCTGTAATCTGCAGACTGAACCAGCGCATAGCTTCCGGTATACCCGGTGCTTCGCGGTGAATAATTGCTTTTGTTGCTTCCGGCATTACATCGCGCGGAGAAAAACCTGTGCCGCCTGTTGTGAGAATAAGGTCTGCACTGTTTTCATCGCAGATTTTTGCCATTTCTGTACTGAGCATTTCCTTATCATCAGGCAACAGAATTTTTGCAACTACTTCATAACCTGCTTCAGTTACAAATTTTTCAATAACAGGGGCACTTTTGTCTTCCCTTTCCCCTGCATAGCCTGTATCGCTTGATGTAATTATTGCTACTTTAAATGGTGTGTCTGACATTATATTTATCCTCCTATCTGAGACATGTTTCTGTGTTCACGGTTTTCCAGGATATCTTTCTGGTCAAATTTATGACTCTTTGGTTTTTGTGCTATGCCCTGCAGCAAAGTATCAAGCAACTCCCTGTCACTTTTACCGCTGCGCAGACATTCGGCAATGTTTATTCCTGCTTCAAACTGCAGGCAGGTTTTAAGATATCCGTCTGCTGTAAGACGTACACGGTTGCATTTATCGCAGAATTTATGGCTTACTGCACTTATAAAACCTATTTTACCTTTAAATCCTTCCAGCGAATAATGCACTGAAGGGCCGTTGCCGCGTATTTCATTACAGAATGTAAGCGGTCCGAATTTTTCTTCTATAATATTTCTGATATCCTCTTCGGTAAAGGAATCACAGTCTGTTCCTGCACCGATAGGCATAACTTCGATAAACCGCACGTCGGTATCGAAATCTCTCGCAAACTCAACAAGGGATATAATATCCTCTTTGGAAGCATTCATAGGCACAGTATTTATTTTAAGGCGTACCCTGCCATGCTTCTGTGCATATCTTATACCGTTTATTACCTTTTCAAACTCATCACGACGAGTAATCTGTGCAAATTTTTCTCTGTCGGTGGTATCAAGGCTCACAGTTATGGAATCCACTCCTGCGCCCACAAGATTATAGTACTGTTCTGCAAGCAGTACACCGTTTGTGGTGATGGTAACACTTTCGATTCCGTCAATATCCTTAATCTGTTTTATAAGGTTTGCAACACCGCGGCGCACCAGTGGTTCGCCACCTGTAATCTTGACTTTTTTAAGGCCCTGTGGTGCAAGCACGCGGCATACACGGATAATCTCATCGAATGTGAGAATATCCCTGTGCTTAAGTGCTTCAACGCCTTCTTCAGGCATACAGTAAACGCAGCGCAGATTGCACCTGTCGGTAACAGAAATACGGATATAATCTATTTTTCTGCCAAAATTGTCAATCATCTTACAAACTCTCCGCTTTTTCCGCCTGCTTTATATTCAAGGTGAACATCGGTTATTTCCATTCGTTTATCTATTGCTTTGCACATATCATAAATTGTGAGGAGTGTAACAGAAACGCCTGTCAAAGCTTCCATTTCCACACCTGTCTGACCTTTGATTTTTACCGTACAAAGTGCTTTGATTGTGTTTTCTGCTTCATTTACTTCAAAATCAACAGCACATTTGGACAAAAGCAGCGGATGGCACATTGGAATAAGGTGTGGTGTCTGTTTTGCAGCCATAATACCTGCTACACGTGCTACACCAAGCACATCACCTTTCTGCACTGTTTTGTTTACAACTGCTTCCATTACAGCATCGTTTACTTTTATTATACCGCTGGCAACTGCTGTGCGGGTAGTTTCCTGTTTGTCGGAAACATCCACCATTATTGCATTGCCTTCTGTATCAAAATGAGACAATTTGTTTTCCATTTTTATTCTCCTTTGCCGCAGCATCTGCATTTCGGATATTTGGGTATTTCAACTTCATCGAAGGACATATTGAGCATATCGATAAAAACCATTCTGCCTTTGAGAGATTTACCACAACCTATAATAAGTTTTAAAACTTCACATGCCTGCAGTGAACCGATAACACCCGGTATGGCACCAAACACGCCTACATCCTTTGCTTCAACAATTTCGCCCTGCTTTGGTGGTTCAGGGTTTATACAGCGCAGACACGGGCCGTCACCGCCAAGCACAACAACCTGACCATAAAACTCGTAAATTGCACCATAAATGTGCGGTTTTCCAAGTTTAACACAGGTGTCACTTATAATATATCTTGTGTTAAAATTGTCGCAGGCATCAACTATAATATCAAACTTTTCAAATATTTCAGTGGCATTTGTTTCGTCCAGCTTGTCCTCAATGCATATAACATTAAGGGTGCTGTTCATCTGCACAAGTCTTTCTTTCGCCATGCGCACTTTTGATTTGCCCACATCTTTTTCGGTGTAAATCACCTGACGCTGAAGGTTTGACAGGTCAACCACATCAAAATCTATAAGCCCGATTGTACCAACCCCTGCAGCTGCAAGGTAAAGTGCCACAGGGCAGCCGAGACCGCCTGCGCCTACAACAAGTACTTTGCTGTTTTTAATTTTTTCCTGACCTGCTTCATCAACCTGAGGCAGCATAAGATGTCTTTTGTATCTGTTTAATTCCTGTTGTGTCAATGCCATAAAAACACCCCTTTGTGCTTAAAAAGGATTAATATATTATCCGTTAAACCTTTATTGTATTGTATCACAACAAGGGCTTAGCGCACAATATTTTAAAAAGGCAGGGCTATTGCCTTGTGTGGCAATAGCCCTGTTTAACTTTAATTATCAACCGCCGCCAAGCAAATGATGAATTTTCAAATCGTCATTTTCCTGCAGGACAACTTTGCCGTAATCTTCCGGCCATACAAGCTGACCGTTAACTTTTGTAACCAGCTTAGGCCATGTAAAATTCATGTGTTCAATAACACCCTGAATTGTCAAGCCTTCGTGCCAGTCAGGATATGGCCAATCGTTTAACATCATAATACTTTACCTCGTGTTTTATAACTAATGTGTCTGATAATTATGGTTCGAGATCCTGAAGTGGTTCAACGATTTCGATAAGTTCTGGAAGATCCATACCGATTTTCTTGAGGTGTTCGATTTTTGGAACACCGTTCATTGTCCAGCCACGTTTTGGATATACAGCGTTGATGAGTTTTTCGTATTCACCTTCGCGGTATTTTCTTGTTTCAGCCATTTTTTCTTTGAGAGTCATAGCTTCAACCTGTTCTTTTGTGAAGCCAACTCTTGTAACAAGCTGACCGTCGTAACGATCCTGACGGGAGAGGTATTCTTCTTCTGTTACAGGACCTACTGAACGGTAAGGAACTGCGTCGTGTTTTCTGAGACCTTTACCAAGACGGATGTTGAAGATTCTCTGGAAGTTATAAACACGTTCGGACATAACGAGAAGTTCTTCTCTGTCAATTTTCTTACCTGTTACACCATAGAAAAGGTTGAGGTAGTTGTCAACGTGTTCAGGAACTTTTGCAGGTTCATCTGTCAGGGAGTTGTTTTCTGGCACAACGTCGTTCCAAGGAAGTTTACACAGACCAACAAGACCGAACCATGTACGGAATCTTGGGTAGTAATAGAGAGCTTCTGCTTTGTCATCGAATGTTGGGATCTGGTTGTTAACCTGGTCCATAAAGATAAGCCAAGCTTCGTCGTGCTGTGGGCCTTTGTTTGTAAGACCGTAACCGCCCTGCTGAGCAAGGGATTCTTTGGAACCGTATTCGGAGTATTCAAGACCTTTCTGTTCCATAGCGATATCGTTAAGGAAGTCAGCGTCGCCCCAGCCGTTTTCGATGAAGAGAAGTTTCTGTTTGTGTGAACCGAGAGCTGCGATTTTACCGAAGCCTTCGTTTTTAGCCATAAGGTGGAGAAGTTCAAGAGCTGCTGCGGAGTTACCGAAGTTGAGTTCAAGACCACCTGTTCTTTCCTTGTTGAGGATGCCGTTTTCGTAACATTCCATCAAGAATGCACACATTGTCCCCCAGGAAATTGTGTCGATACCGTATGTATCGCAGTAGAAGTTGAGTTCAAGGATAACCTGTGGGTCTGTGATACCGCAGTTTGGACCAACGCCTGCTGCTGTTTCGTATTCCGGACCGTCAACTACAACTTTGCTTCCTTTGTATGGACCTGTAAGAAGTTCAAAATGGTCAGCTGCTTTTGCACAAGCCATGGAACAGCCATACCAGCAACCGTCAGCTGCACCCTGTGTGAGCCATTTTTCGATAAATACCTGTGGGTGCATTTCAGCGATGTTTGGTGTGCCGCCGAATTTGAAGTTGTGTGTTGGCAGAATGTCGTAGTCATTGAGAGTTTTCATGGTATTTGCTGTACCAATTTTTCTCATGTTGTTCTGTTTAGGGTCCTGTGTAGCCATTTCACGGTGATATTTAACACCAGTTTTGTTGATGATGGAAATATCGTGAACCTGGTTGAGGTTGTTATGGATACCCTGGAATTTACATACAACAGCTTTGATTTTTTTGTGACGGAATACACGACCGATACCACCACGACCAGCCTGTTTAAGTCTTACAACACCACGGTTTGGATCGTAGAATGTAAAGTTGAGCATAGAGATGTTACAGTGTTCTGCAGCACCGCCTGCACAAACAACAGCAACGTGTTTGCGGTCGTTTTCGTTGTCAGCATACATAGCTGTGAGTTCTTCGCCCATAAGGTGAGCGTCCATATGTTCAAGAGGTGCTTTTTCTACAGAAACAGTACCTTTGTTACCATCGATAACAATAATTACATCTTCTTCTGCCTGACCTTTGAGTTCAAGAGCATCAAAGCCGGAGAATTTGAGGTAAGGACCAAAGAAGCCACCAACGTTGGAGTCGATTGGAATATCTGTCATTGGTGAGATTGTACATACAAGCATTTTACCAGTACCGGCGTACTGTGTAATACCTGCGATTGGACCTGCTGACATAACGATTTCGTTTTCAGGAGAGTCCCATTTTGTGTTTGGATTTGTTGCATCCCAGAGGTATCTCAAGCAGTAACCTTTACCGCCTGTGAATTTTTCTTTAACTTCTGCAGGGATGTCTGCAATTTTTACAGAGCCGTCTGTAACGTCAACTGTAAGAATTTTGTCTGTGTAACCTTTTACGATAGGTTCTGGTTTATACTCAATTTTGTTAATCACAACGTGAGCGTCTTTCATTTTCTGAATTTCAGCCGGGTCAACGTCATGGTAACGTTCAAGTTTGCACATTTCGATCATTTTAACATACCCTCCTTAAACATCCTGGATGCTGAGTGCACCAACCGGGCATGCTTTTACACAGATGCCGCAGGCAGTACATTTGCCTGGTTCGTTGCGGCCGTCAACATAGTACATAACCTGTTCTGGACAGTAGCCTACGCACATGTAGCAGCCAACACATTCTTTTTTGTTGATCATGTATACACCGAATTTGTTTGGTTTGATAACACCGGTGTTACATACTGAAGCACAGATACCGCACTGTGTACATACACGCATTTCAACGTTTGCTTCTTTAGCTGTACCGCTGATACGCAGGCATGCTTTGGAACGGTCTTCTGTTTTTGTGAAAGCAAGTGCACAAGCTTCTTCGCAGTTGTGACAGCCAACACATAAAGATTCGTCTTTAACTAAGCGTTTCAATATAAGTTCCCCCTTAAATTATATTGTTTACGTATTAAATATATCGATATATCTGCCATTTCAGGCACAATATGTCATTATTCAAAGTAAAGTATAACACAGACATTTTTTTATTTCAAGTGGTCTGAATTTGTATAAAAATATGCAAAAACACAAAAGCAGCAGACTGCAGTCTACTGCTTTTTGTACAATTCATCATCAACTTTTATTATTCCGCTTTCCACCACTTTAATATATTTTGCGTGGCTGCGCAGCATACAGGGCTTTTTGCCCTGTACAAGCACACATTCTGCAAAGCATTCTTTGCCTGTCTGTGAAATTTCCAGCTGTGATGTGCCGCAAACCAGCTTTTCACCGCTTTTTAAAGCGGATAAGTCCATATTTTCCACTTCCAGATTGGCTTTGTAGCGGTTAAAGCACAAACCTTTTTCGGTCTGTGCTTCCATCCACTCAAGAGTCGCTGTATCTATTGCTGTCAACTGTTTTTCTCCGCCTTTTGCAAAGCGGTCACCCGATAGACCGCAGTCTACCACACACTCAGCTTTTTGCACAATTTGAGGCGGAAAATTTTTTTCGACAAAAATTTTAATTTTTTTGATTTTACCCTTTTTCATGGTTTATTCCTCATCAACGTAGACAATTGTGCCTGCGTTTTCGGCTGAATAACCGCCAAGAGCTTCCAGTTTTGATTTAAATTCATCACTTTTAAGAACAGTGATAAATTTCTGCACATGCGGAAGACTGAGATATTTTACAGGAATTGCGAAATCATATTCTTCATTGCCTACAGGAACAAAATCAAGATTCATTGCTTTTGCTGCAGAAAGAATGCCCATGCCTGCATCGGCACTTTTGCCCTGAATTGCTGCCGCAACAGCCATATGTGTTGCACCTTCGCGGTCATAACCTTTGATACTCTGCGGGTCGATGTTTTCCTTTTTAAGCAGATAGTCAAGGAGAACACGTGTACCTGCACCGCGCTGACGGTTGATATATTTTACATTTACAAGGTCTTTTACATCTTTGATTCCAAGCGGATTGCCTTTTTCAACAATGATACCCTGAATTCTGTTTACGCCTTTGATAAGCGCCATTGGCTGACTGAACATCTTTTTGAGGTATGCCACATTGTAAACACCGTCATCTTCGTTGAGCAGGTGTGTAGGTGCAATATGTGCTTCGCCGCGTTTGAGCGCCATAAGACCGCCCATGCTGCCAAGATGTGTGCTGGACAGGAAGTTGCCCGGAAATTCAGTTGGCATAAGGTCAGCAATAACATCAAGGATAAGGTCGTGGGAACCGATTGCCACAACTGTGCTGTCTATTTCACTGAGGTCGCGGTAAAGTTCCACATTTACTGTTTCTCCTGCTTCAAAGCCTTCGCTGTTCTGTTCAATAACACAGAAACCGTCTGCACGCACAAGGCTCATTGCCGCACCTGCACCACGTGCCAGAGGTGATGCAACCAGCTTGTTTTCAACCTTGCCCACTTTTACTCGTACATATTCCTTGTGCTTGAGGGAAGAAACAAGGCGTTTGGAAACAACAGCCTTAACCATATTGTTTTTTGCCTGCATTTCACCGTTCATAAGACTGAGAACAGGAATAACAAAATTTTCAAAGTTTATATATGCGGAAACAGGATAACCCGGCAGGCCGATAACAGGTTTACCTTTTACAATTGCAAGAATAACAGGTTTGCCCGGTTTGATTGCAACACCGTGTACAAGCACTTCGCCAAGCTCGCGGAGAATGTGAACTGTAAAGTCCTCTGTACCTGCGGAAGAACCTGCATTTACGATAACCATGTCGTATTCATCAATTGCTTTGTCGATTGCATTTTTAAGTTTGTCGTAATCATCGGCAATAGGTGCAAAACGGGTTGGGTCTGCACCGTTCTGTTTTGCCATTGCTTCAAACATACGGCTGTTTGATTCGATAATGTCGCCTTCCTGCGGTTCCTGGTCAGGCTCGATAATTTCGGTACCTGTAGGAAAAATCGCAACGGTCGGCTGTTTGATAACGGAAATTTTTGTTATACCGCCTGCAAGCAGAACACCAATGTCAATTGGTCTGATTTTGTGACGGGACGGGATAATCATTTCCCCTGCTACTATATCTTCACCTATTGGGCGCACATGCTGCCACGGTGCTGCAGGCTCGATAATCTGCAAATCCCCGTTTTCAAGTTCGGTCAGGTCTTCTGCCATAATAACCGCATCACAAGGGCTTTTGATAGGGTCTCCTGTGTCAACAACCACAAAATCAACCCCCTGTCGGAGTGTGATTGGGTTTGCTTCAGTTGCACCGATTGTAACATCGCTGTTTACTGCAACACCATCCATTGCAGCTGCATTATACAATGGTGAACAGTATTTTGCAAAAACCGCTGTCTCGGTGATTCTGCCCAGAGATTCGGTAACAGGTATAGTTTCCACCTGTGGTTTCACAATCGGTTTAAGTGCTGTGAGATATTTTTCCAGTGCTTCGTGAACAGGAGTGTTGCTTAAGTATAAATTTCTTTTTGCCATAATCAGATACCAAAGCGGTAAACAAGCACCGCTTCTCCTTTTTTAAGTCCTTCTTTGTTCATATCTATTTCGATATATCCGTCGGTGTCAACCATACTGTTGATAAGCCCCGACTTTGCCTGAACAGGTTTTACCATAAGTTCCCCTGTTTCGTAGTTTATATATGTTTTTGCAAGCATAAAGGTGGTTTTGCCCGGTGCACCTGCAACATTTGTTTCCATTTTTGCAATAAGCGGTTTCTGCTGTGGCTGATGTGTAACGTTTTTCCACAGGTTAACCACCAATGCATGGAAAACCGTGAGGGAAGCCACAGGGTGACCCGGCAGACCTATCATAAATGTGGATGATGCCTTGTCAAAGGCAAGAATTGTCGGTTTGCCCGGTTTTATGCTTAAACCGTGTGTAAATGTACCCTCATCACACACAGAATCCATAACATCGTTGGTCATATCCTTTTTGCCCTGGCTTGAACCGCCGCTTGTCAGCACCACATCGCTGTCTTTTTTGGCGTTTTCCAGTTCAGCTCGGAAAAGCGCTTCATCATCTTTGACTTTTATGCATCTTACAACTTTAAAACCGCAGTCCGTTGCCATTGCGTTGAGGGACCATGTATTTACATCGCGTACCTGACCGAGAGAAAGTTTTTCGTTCGGTGCAATAAGTTCATCACCCGTGGAAATGATTGAAACCGTCCATGGGACAAATACCTCAATTTCCCACACACCTGCAGAAGCAAGTGCGCCGATGTGTTCTGCTTTGAGCACAGTGCCTTTTTTTACCACTGTTGCCCCCTGCTTTACATCTTCGCCCGGGGTTACAACGCATTTGCCCTGTGCCACACTTTCATAAACTGCAATTTCATCATCGCTGAAAGCTTCGGTGTATTCAATCATCACCATTGCATCTGCGCCTGCCGGCAGCATACCTCCTGTCGGCACATAAACACATTCACCGCTTTTTATGGTGCTTTTGGCAGGGTGACCAATCTGAACTTCCTCCACTATGCGGAGAAATGTAGGAATGCTTTCGCTTGCACCCTGTGTGTCGGTTGCTTTAACCGCATATCCGTCAACGGTGGAACGGTAAAAATCAGGTACGTTTTCCTGTGCGGCTGCATCCTGTGCAAGTACACGGCCAACAGCATGTTCAATTGTGATTTTTTCTGTTCTGGGCAGGATGTGCTGTGCATAGGTGTACAGCTTGTCCTGTGCCTGTTTTATTGTATCTACTGTAAGTAATTTCATAATTTTATCCTTTGAAAGAAACTTCCGTATTGGAAAGATATTTTATAATAGTCGGATGTGTCGGCTGCATAAGCATATTGTGAGGAGTGTCGGAAGATATAATATTTCCTTTGTCCATAAAATGCACCATATCACATATTTTTTTAATATGCACCAGCTGATGACTGATGGTTATCCAGGTTATAGGGTTATTCTGCTGCTGTTCAAGTATAAGGCGTTCAAACAGGTCAGCACTGTCAGGGTCAAGATTGGACAGAGTTTCGTCCACTATGACAAGTTTTGGTTTAAAAATCAGAGCTCGGATAAAAGACAGCTTTTGCTGTTCACCGCTGGAAAGTGATAGTGCATACTGTTTCTTTTTGTCCTCTAGTCCTGCCTTTTCCAGCCAATAGTGAACAAGTTTTTCATCAACCGGCTGTTTGCGGACTTTCAGCGGATAAACCAGATTGTTATATACACTTGTGTGCATAAGAT
Organism: Oscillospiraceae bacterium; assembly: GCA_015067215.1. Classification (GTDB taxonomy): domain Bacteria; phylum Bacillota; class Clostridia; order Oscillospirales; family Ruminococcaceae; genus RGIG3102. Next base: position 11,536 of record SVMW01000036.1, read on the forward strand.
ATGGCCTTTGCCCTGTCATTGTTATGTCTCGTGGCGTAAGTCCTTCGTAATCAATAGTACCGCTGTCATAAGGCAATGTGCCCATAATGATTTTTGAAAGGGTGGTTTTGCCGCTGCCGTTGGAACCGATTATGCCATGGATTTTGCCCTGTTCAAAAGTGGCATCGGCTACATTGAGCAGAAAACTGCCCTGCTGTTTTTTCAGGTTAGTAATTTTCATCTTCCACAGCTTCCTTTCTCAGCCAGTCTGCAACTGACTGTACAATAAAAGCCATTATCATAAGAATAATGCCAAGAACAATGCCTTCTTCAAACTCCCCTGCACTTTTAAGTGTGGAAATTGCGGTTGTCATTGTTCTGGTGCGGTTTTTGATATTGCCGCCAACCAGCATTACTGCACCAACTTCACTTATGCTTCTGCCGTAACCCGAAACAATTGAAAAATAAATTTCATTTTTGATTTCCTGCAATATCAGCATATTGGTCTGCCATTTGTCAGCCCCCATTGTTATTGCAAAGGCACGGATTTTCGGTGCTGTGCGTACAAGATAGGAATAAACCATACCACAGATAATCGGTGTGATGATAAGTGTCTGAGCAATAATCATGCCCTTGATGGTAAACACCAGACGCAAATCCCCGAACGGACCTTTTTTGCGTAGCAGCATATATGTAAGAAGGCCGATAACAACAGGTGGCGCACCCATAAGTGTGCGGTTGATGCGTACAATAAGTTTTTTGCCTTTGAAATCATGTTTTTCCAGCATAATGGCAAGAAAAACCCCCAGGACAGAAGATATAAGTGTGGAAAAAAACGACATTATAAGCGTTACTCTAATGGAGTCCAACATACCTACTGTCAGTGAATAGTCGCTGAACAGATTTTCAAACATTTATATATCTCCTTTCCTCAAAATTTTTCATTTCTAAATATTTTATCATAAATTTTTACATAAAAACAGTGGTAAAAGCAAAATAAGGCTACCTGCTGCCAAAAACAGCAGGTAGACCTTAAATTAAATTTTAATTATTCGTTTGCATTTGGGAAGAAAAGTGGTTCGCCGTATTCAGCAACGCCGAAATCTGCGATAAGAGCCTGTGTTTCTTCACTGCAGAGCCATTCGATGTATGCGTTAGCACCTTCGATGTTTGTGTCTGGGTAAACTTCTGGGTTAACAGCGATTACACCATACTGGTTGAGAAGACCTGCACTGCCTTCAACAACAATTTCCATTTCCGGGAAGTTTGCTTTTTTAGCAAGCCATGTGCCACGGTCTGTGAGGCAGTAAGCGTCCATTTCGTCAGCCATAACGAGTGTGTCGCCCATACCTTTACCTGCGGAAACATATGCATCGCCAAGTGTTGCTACATCAACGTCAAGAGCTTTCCAGAGTTTGAGTTCAGCTTTGTGTGTACCGGAGTCATCACCACGGGAAACAAATGTAAGACCTTCATCTTTAATCTGTGTGAGAGCTGCATCGATGTCATTTGTGTAAGCAACTGCGCCGCCTGTTGGGCCAACGATTACATAGTCGTTGTACATAACCTGGAAGCGTTCAACACCGTTGCCGTCTGCAACAAACTGTTCTTCACTTGCTTTGGAGTGAACAAGGATAACGTCAACTTCGCCGTCAACACCCATCTGGATTGCTGCACCTGTACCAACTGCTGTCCAGCTGATGTCGTAGCCTGTTGCTTCTTCGAAGTATGGTTCAAGGTAGTCAAGCAAGCCTGTGTTGTCTGTGGAAGTTGTTGTAGCCATAAGCAGCTCTGGGTCTGCAGGTGTTACAACTTCGTTACCTGTGGATTCAGTTTCTGTGCTTTCTGCAGGCTGTGAAGAGCAAGCAACCAGAGAAAATGCCATAACTGAAGCCAGCAATAATGCTAAAAGTTTCTTCATAATTTTCTTTCTCCTGTTAAAATAGATTTTTGAAATTATGAAAAGAAACAACACCCAAAATTATAGATTGCCGTACTTAGAGGGGGAATACGGTAAAAATAACCCCTGTGTAATTTCTTTCCAAAACGGGAGGCGCCGTCATTTCTTCCGACACCCTTAGGGCACTGTGCCCAACGGTTGATGATTCATTGCAATATCTGCCATTGTGCTCTTCTTTGCGGCAGATAACTTTAGAAAAATCAACTCGAAATTATGGCCTGTATTGTTGTACAGACTATATTGAGTATAGCATCTTAAATTATTACTGTCAATATTTACATTTATTGTAAATGGCTTTGTGCATTTTGACGTTTTTTTCAAAATTCTATTGCACATATTGAAAAAATATAGTAAAATGTACCCAAAAGTAGAACGTAGTCTAATCTTTAGTCTAGTTTTTGTAACACAGTCTAATCTTTAGTCTAATTCTGCATCTTA
>SVMW01000036.1:14012-15233 GCA_015067215.1 Oscillospiraceae bacterium
TGCCATACCACAACACAGGTAAGCATAAATACAGTAAACTGGACAGAGAATACGACACAGATGGCATTATGGAAAAACCATCCGCTGAAAGTATGGAACTGTTCCAAAATATATTTGTCAAAAATGGTTTTAACAACACATTAATAGGAGGTTAACTTAAAATGGCAAAATTTGAATTCGATCCTGTTAAGCAGCGCGGCTCAACAGAAAGAACAAGAAGACTCAGAGCAGAAAGCATGAGCACACAGCCACATATCTACATTGAAAGAGCTGTGCTCGAAACAGAAGCTTACAAAATGTATGAAGGCACATGCTCTGTTCCTGAACTCCGTGCAAAAACACTTCTCCACTTCTTCCAGAACAAAAAACTTTACATCGGTAAAGACGAACTTATCGTTGGTGAAAAAGGTGACGGCCCACAGGCTGCTCCTACATTCCCAGAATTGTGCTGCCATACTCTTGAAGACATGCACAACATGAACGATAGAAAAATCGTTAACTTCACAGTAACAGAAGAAGACCTCAAAATCCAGGAAGAAATGATTATCCCATTCTGGGAAAAACGTTCCACACGTAGCAAAATCATTCCATCCATGACACAGGAATGGCGTGATGCTTACGAAGCAGGTATCTTTACAGAATTTATGGAACAGCGTGGTCCTGGTCATACAGTAGGTTCCAAAAAGAACTACGAAAAAGGCTTCCTTGACTATCAGAAAGATATCGAAGATGCACTTGCAAAACTTGACTACCTCAACGACCTCGAAGCTGTTTCCAAGAGAGACCAGCTCAACGCTATGCACATTGCTTGTGAAGCTGTAATGGTTCTTGGTAAACGTTACGGTGCTCTTGCAAGAGAAATGGCAGAAACAGAAACAGACGAAAAGAGAAAAGCAGAACTTCTCCAGATCGCTGCTAACTGTGATGTTGTTCCAGCACACAAACCACAGACATTCTGGCAGGCTATCCAGACATACTGGTTTATCCACCTTGCAGTTACATCCGAATTGAACCCATGGGATGCTTACTCACCAGGTCACTTTGACCAGCATCTTGCTCCATTCTATGAAAAAGATACAGAAGAAGGTATCCTCACAAGAGACTTTGCTCTTGAACTTCTTGAATGTCTCTGGGTAAAATTCAACAACCAGCCAGCACCTCCAAAAGTTGGTATCACACTTAAAGAATCTTCAACATACACAGACTTTGCTAACATCAACA
>SVMW01000037.1 GCA_015067215.1 Oscillospiraceae bacterium
CAATGTATAGTTCTGTGATAGTGTGTTCCTTGGCAACGGTGTCAGCAATCAATGAGGTATATTATACAAGAATGGGTAGAGAAATCTTTTAACAAGCAAATTTCGATTTGTAAAACGATTAGATAAATTTGAATTTTGCAAACAGATAAATGCGAACATTATGTTGTGAAAAAGATGTCTGTTAACTTAGACATCTTTTTTTGAAGAAAACTATTGAAATTAATTTTAAATTCACTTAGGCTTATTATAGGACGTCCAAACAATATGATTTTTACTGTTTTACAGGAGGAAGTTTTGATGAAGAAAGTTTTAGGTACTTATTCAAGTAAAAACGATACAAATATAAAACAGATTGTAGCCTATAAAGATAGCGTACTTGAAATTGAAGAGTATAGAGATGGCTTTAAAAAAGATGAAACAATGAATGTAATGAGTGTAACAAAGTCTGTAACATCATTGCTGATAGGTATTGCCATTGACCAGGGTTTGATAAAAAGTGTAGACGACTTTGTGATGGACTATTACAAGGGAATTTACATTCCTAAAAGAGGAGAGCAAACGATATTTAAAGTTACAATTAGACATTTGCTCACAATGACAGCACCCTATAAAGGAAAGAGTGAACCTTGGACAAAGGTTTGCACATCAGAAGATTGGACACTGACAACATTAGATGTTTTAGGTGGTCGTAAAGGTATTACTGAAGAATTCAGATATCATACTCTCGGTGTTCAAATCCTTTTGGGAATTATCAGAGTTACAAGTGGTATGAATGTACTTGATTTTGCTAATGAATATCTTTTTAAGCCTTTAGGGATTGCACCAAGAATAAATGCAGGCTGTGAGAGCAAGGAAGACCAGTTTGAGTATTTAATGAACAGAAATGACCATGGAAAGGTTTGGTTTCTGGACCCGACAGGCATGCCAACAGCAGGTTGGGGATTATCTCTTTCAGCTTATGAAATGGCACAGATTGGATTGATGGTGCTTAATAACGGAGTATATAACAATGTCCGTGTTGTAAGTGAAAACTGGATTGAAATGATGACACAGTCATATGTATCCACCGATGAAAAGTTTGGAAATCAGGATTATGGTTTTTTGTGGTGGCTTCCTCACAGAACACCAGATGTAATTGCCGCAATTGGTGATGGAGGTAATGTTATATACATTGATAGAAAAAATCAGATTGTAGTAGCCATAACTGCACATTTTAAACCTATGGTTTTTGACAGAGTAGAATATATCGAAAAAAACATTGTTGAAGCATTGACAGTTCGATAAATCCCAATTTGTTGAACTGAATACTGGCCGATCGGAGCAAGGTTAAAATACACCTTGCTCCTTTTCATTTGCCTGTACTTAGAATTCTGGCATTTTGACGAAAGGTTTGTTGAATAACCATAAATCAGTCCAAAGGGTAAAAGGGAGAATCTGACCTGACTTTTACTTTTTGGACTGACAGGTTCCGCTTCCGTCTGTTTCACTGAATAAACCTGTCTGCGGACATTGAAAGAAACAATAAATTATTGTATGATATAAAAAATATCAAAACTGTTTTATCGGTTTTTTGTTTATGCAGGAAAAATGCAATTCGAAGGAGGTAATCCCTGTGAGAAAATACATAGTGCTCTTTTTGACATTGATTTATGTGCTGGGGCTTAGTGGCTGTCATGCAATCACCCCTCCTTCGGATACTTCTGTTGAAAACCCTGCAAATGGGGCTCAGCCCGGAGGTGTTTCTGCTGAGGAAGCCTTTGATATTGCCGTGTCCTATGCAAACTGGACGGAAGATAGTGTAATATATCAGGGTGCGCTGAACAAAGATAAAATGGCAATTAGCAGTGTTCAGCATCTTCCGATTTACAGGTTTGATACATTGGAAGAATTGGAACAGTTCAAACTTTCCTTTAGGGACGTACTTGCGATGGATTACGGATATGACGAGGTTTCGTCTTTCAATGATGCTACTGCTGATTATAACGAAACCTTTTTTGAGGAAAACGCCTTAATGCTTGTCTATGTCGGTGCCGGCAGTGGTACTTACAGATTTGGTGTGAGCAGTGTGTTTTGCAATGGAAACTCGTTCTGTATACATATAGAACAAACCAACAAACCGGAAGTTGTTACATGTGATATGGCAGGCTGGTTTATCACCGTCGCAGTTCCTGACAGTATGATTGAAGACTGTACAGAGTTTGATGCTGACCTGAATAACGATTCTGAATAATCTCATTGAATATATCAAAGACTCCACGGAACTTCAAAATCCTGTGGAGTCTCTTTTTATACCTATAGTTCCGTCAAAGCGACGAAAATAATTCAGGTTATTTAAACCCAGTCCAGAAGGTAATTGGGAAAAACGGGTACAAAAAAGGCTATGCAAAGTATAACTTTTTTATAAAGGTTTTGTCTTTAAATCTATTGAATTTTAGGATAATAGGAATATACTTAATATGTAAAGTTTATTTTGTAAGGGTGATAAAATGAAAAAGACTTATGAAATGGATATGATTCACGGGCCGCTTGTGCCCAATATCCTCAGATATGCTTTTCCGCTTATGCTGTCCGGTATTCTGCAGCTTATGTTCAATGCGGCAGACGTTATTGTTGTCGGACGTTTTGCAGGCAGTCAGGCACTGGCAGCGGTTGGTTCAACGGGGTCGCTTATAAACCTGCTTATCAATCTTTTTGTAGGTGTATCAATAGGCACCAATGTTCTTGTTGCCAGATATTACGGGGCAAGAGACTGGGACGGAATACAGGAAACAATCAACACATCAATAATAACAGCAGCAGTTGGTGGTGTTGCACTTATATTTATAGGCTTTTTTGCATCAGGTCCATTGCTGAACCTTATGGGCACACCGCATGATGTTATTGACCATTCGGTGCTGTATATGCGTATCTACTTTGCGGGTATGCCGTTTTTTATGCTTTACAACTTCGGCGCTGCTATACTGCGTTCGGTAGGGGACACAAAACGACCGCTGTACTTCCTTATGATTGCAGGTGTTGTCAACGTGGTGCTCAACCTCATTATGGTTGTTATATTTCATATGGGTGTTGCGGGTGTTGCAATTGCCACAGTAGCTTCACAGGTTGTATCCTGCGTACTGGTAATGCGTTGTCTTATTCATAACGAAGGTGCGATACATGTGCATTTGGGCAGCCTTACATTTAACAAAAAACGCATGATGGAAATGCTGCGCATTGGTCTGCCTGCAGGTTTTCAGGGCATGGTGTTCAGCATATCCAATGTACTTATCCAGTCATCTGTAAACAGTTTTGGTTCTGTTGTTATGGCAGGTAATACAGCGGCTGCAAATATTGAAGGCTTTGTGTATACTGCAATGAATGCCTTTTATCAGACAAACCTCAGTTTTACCAGCCAGAACTACGGTGCAAAAAACAAGGAAAGAATCGGAAAAGTACTGTTCTGTTGTCTTGGCCTTGTAGCACTTGTTGGTGCAGTAGTCGGCAATGGGGCATATCTTATCGGCAATCTGCTGCTTGGTTTCTACACCACAGACCCGCAGGTTATTGCATACGGCATGAATCGTCTTGCAATCATTTCCACAATGTACTTTATATGCGGTATGATGGATGTAATGGTTGGCAGTATCAGGGGGCTTGGATATGCAGTTATGCCTATGATAGTATCACTTATGGGTGCGTGTGCATTCAGGGTTGTATGGATTTTTACAGTGTTCAAAATGTTCCATACACAGTTCAGCCTGTACATTTCTTATCCTATTTCCTGGACAATCACATTCAGTGCACATCTTATCTGCTTCCTTGTTGTACGCAAAAAAGTTTTTGCAAAAATGGAAGAACAGAGCTTGCAATAAAAACAAAAAGCGTATCGGTTTTGCCGATACGCTTTTTTGATTTGTAATTTTTAATCAGCCAACAAGTTTCTGTACAAGGTTAACCATGTCGCCAACGTTTGCAAGGTGGCTTACTTCATCAAGTTTGAATTTGATGGAGAATTTCTTTTCGATAGCAACAAGCAGATTGATCTGTTCAAGGCTGTCCCAGTCTTCAATATCATCAGCTGTTGTTTCATCTGTGAGTTCAATTTCTTCATCGTCAAAAATGTCTCTGAAAATTTCTGTCAGTTCTTCAAAAATAGCTTCTCTTGTCATAATTTATACCTCTTCCATTTTAATTACTTCATTTTTGTTCTGATAGTCTGCAGGGATTGTGTATGTGTAGTGTTTTGCTCCATCACTGTCTTCGCTTACAAGTGTGAAGCCGAGTTCATCATAGAAGTCTTTGATGATAACATTTTTGGCTGTAGGCAGGTAACTTGCTTTTACTGTTGTAATGCCGCGTTTTGCACACTGGCTTACAAAATAGTCAAATACAGCAAACTCAAAGTGACGTTTAAACACACGGCAGCTCATAACCCAAAGGTCAATGGTTGCTGTTTTGTCTTCAACAGAGGAGATAAAGCAGGTTGTAATGCCGTTATCACCAAATTTGTCAACAAGTTTTGCGTAAGCGGAGATGTAATCTGTTGTGTTTGCAATGATTTCATCAACTTCGCCCTGTGTGTATCTTCTTGTTGTAAAGTTGAACTGGTTTGTCTTGTTGATAAGCTGTGTAATTCTTTCGCTGTGTGCAGCAGAGAATGCACCGATTTCGCTTGTCATATCAAGGCTAAGCAGATAGTCTTTGTAGTCACCAAAGCTTGCTTCTGCCTGTGCACGCATTGCATTCTGTTTGTACATTTCGTTACGCTTTGCGTCATCCTTTGTAAATGTTGTGATTTCAAAGAAACCTGCACGGTCGATAGATTTGATGTAATCTTCAGGGCAGGTAACCTCCGGCACTGTAACAGCAAGGGAGTTTCTTACGATATCGCGTTCAACAGGGTTGTCGTCGATAAATACGAAGCTGTCTTCACCGATATTGATTTCTTTTGCGATGTTTGCAATGTTCTGGTGTTTTGGTTCCCAGTTTGCTTTGAAGCAGATGAAATCATCAACATTGAGCGGTGCTTCCTTGCGGTCTGTAAAGCCTTTTTTGGCAATAGCTTCTTCGTTTTTGGAACAAACATTGAGCATAATGCCAAGGCCTGTAAGCTTTTTGAGGTAAGCCTGGAATTCAGTGTAGCTCATACCGGCAGGCTGTTCGTTGCCGATTGTAATGCCTTCAACACCGTCGTCACCGATAACGCCGCCCCAAAGGGTGTTGTCAAGGTCGCAGATAACGCTCTTTTTGTTTTTGCCGAGTACAGATTTGATGATTTTTGCAATGCTGAATGTGAGTTCAGGGATTTTGTCAACTGAAACTGCATATTTGTAAAGATACCAGCTTTCAAGGTTAAACCAGTTGTCAAGGCCTGCGAGTGTTGAAAGATAGTCGATATCGTTTACATAAAAGTTTTCTGTTGCAGCAGCAAACTCAGCGATCATAAGGTTAAGGCGTGTTGTGTAGTTTACAACACCCTGTGGAACAACTGCATCTTTGTTGCCGTACATACGGTAGAAAGGTTTTTCAAAGTTGTTTACAATAACAATGCTGCCAAAACTGAGTGCTTTCTGGTAACAGGCTTTGAATTTTGCAAACTCGTTTGCAAGTTTTGCATCAACATCAGCTGTGCTGTCTGCAGGAACAGGCAGGTTTTCCAGGTTTTTGCTGGTTGTGTGTATGTAGATGAAATCAGGGTTGAATTCTTTAAGGCTGCCGTCGTCGAACATCAGGTCTTCGTAATATCTTGCATACTGACCCTGCCAGAACACAGGTTTAATGCCGTAGTTGAGCAGGAAAAGTTCCAGAATGTTCTGAATTTCACCTATTGTGGAGCCGCTGAGAATAGCAACTCGTTTTTCTATAAGACCTTCCTTGAGCAAAAGTTCTTTTTTAAGTTTTTTCTTTTTCTGAAGGATAAGGTCGGAATCAAAAGGATAATCTAAAAGTGACAAAATCAACACTCCTTATCATTATAATCTCTTTAAAAAAGTGCATAATACACCTTTTAAAGTATATCATATAATATTTAAATAATCAATAAAATTAACGGTGAACAACAACTGATTTGTTAAAAAAATAACCTTTATGGAATGCGGAATGAAGCAGAAAAATTTGTGCCTGATATTATTGTGCGGAATGTCGTACGGGCAGGCGAAAGCTTTACAACACCAAATTGTCATATTTTTAGTGTTGAATTTTTACAGTAAAAAAAGTATAATTGTATGGAACATTTATAATTTTAAAATTGGACATACTGTGTTTACAGCTTTTTAACATTATGCTGATAATATAAACCGGTGCAAAAGATTAAAGCCCAAGGTCTTCAAGGCAGCTCTGCAGCTCGCTTTCACTTGTTATTTTTATTCCTTTGCGCAGTATTTCAATGTCGTTTTCCGGCAGGAGATGGATGTATATATCATATACAACCATAGGTTCGGTTTTTCCGTCTTCAAATACGGCAACCTTACCGCCGTAATCGGTTACTGTATAACTGATTTCTGGCTGGGAAACAGGTGATTCGCTGCTTTTCGGCAAAATCAGGTTATAAATGCTTACCATTATTAAAATGGTACAAAATATTGTAGAAAGTGCAACAATCAGTCTTCTCATAATATAACCTCGCTTTATAGCAGTATTGACGGTTTTGCATAAATGATACAATATATCACATACATAGCTTTTATGTATTAAATGGGAGGTAATGGCTATCAAAAAGTACGAAAAGAAACCGGCTGCAGCCAAAAAGACAGTCCGTACCAAAAAGGCTGACGGCGCAGCTTCCTCATCCGGTGCAAAAAAGAAAAACAATAAAAAAAGTCTCATAAAAAACATCATTTACTGGTGTTGTGTTCTGGCTTGTCTTGGCGTAATGGTGGTTTCCGTTGCGTCGGTGTGGCTTGCATCTTACCTTGTTAAAGCAACTGCAGATGACGACAAGTGGCTTAATCTCAACGATATCAAGCTGGCGTACACAACAATCCTTTATTATGAAGACCCTGCAAACCCGGGAACATATCTTGAATATCAGCGTCTCAGAAACGACACTGAAAACCGTGTATGGGTTGACCTTGAAGATATTTCTCCTTATGTTGTGGACGCATTTATTGCAGTTGAAGACAAGGACTTTTATCAGCACAAAGGCGTAAACATCACCCGTACAATTGCAGCGGCAATCAACGAATACACGCCAATCAAACTGTTCAGTTCCAAACAGGGTGCTTCAACAATCACACAGCAGCTTGTTAAAAACCTTACAGAAGATATGGACTCTGACGGTCTTGGCGGTGCATTCCGTAAAATAAGGGAAATTTTCCGTGCAGTTACTCTGGAAAAGAACTATACAAAGGACATTATTCTGGAGGCATACCTCAACACACTGCGTCTTTCAGGTCAGCTGGGCGGTGTACAGGCAGGTGCAAACGCTTACTTTGATAAAGATATAAGCGAAGTAACCCTTGCTGAAGCAGCAACAATTGCGGCTGTTACAAAGGCTCCTACCTTTTACAGCCCTATTGCAAACCCTGACAACAACATTGAAAGACGTAATGACATTCTGTACTTTATGCTCCAGCAGGGCAAAATCACTCAGGAAGAGTTTGATGATGCTATCGACGATGAGCTTGTTATTGCCCAAAAAGAAGAAACTGTTGCTTCCGAAACAGTAAACAGCTACTTTACAGATATGGTTCTGGACCAGGTTATCAGCGACCTGCAGACAGAAAACGGCATGACAAAAGGTGCTGCTACAGACCTGGTTTACAGCGGTGGTTTAAGAATTTACACAACTGTTAACCCTAATGTGCAGAACGCAATGGAAAAAGAATTTTCCGACGAAAGCGGTACATTCAGCAAATATGCAAAAGAAGCCAAAGTTAAGGACAAGCAGACAGGTGAAGAAAAAATAATCACACCTCAGGCAGCAATGGTTTCGGTTGACTACAGCGGCAAAATTGTAGGTGTAGTAGGTGGTCTTGGTGAAAAAACAGCTGACCGTTCACTCAACCGCGCAATTGACTCTGTACGTCCTGTAGGTTCCACAATGAAACCAATCGGTGCATATGCACTTGCACTTGACTACGGTTATGTTCACTATTCTCTCGGCATTGAAGACAGCTGGTTTGAACTGCGTAAAAATGACGCAAACGACCCTAACGAAGAACCGCGTGAATGGCCTGCAAACTACAGCAAAACATACACAGAAAGCAATATCCCTGTAGCAAAAGCTCTGGCAAAATCCCTCAACACAATTGCGGTTAAAACACTTAACTACCTTGGTGTTGAACAGTCTTTCAGCTTCCTGGAAGACACATTGCACATTTCATCACTGGTATCTCCTGATGAAAACAGATACAACAACGATATGGACCTTGGTCCATTGGCACTCGGTTCCCTCACTTATGGTATCTCTCCGCTGGAAATGGCAGCAGCATATGCAATGTTCGGCAACGAAGGTGTTTACACAACACCTTACTGCTACACAACAGTTGAAACAGCATCCGGCGAAGTTCTGCTGGAAACTGATGTAACAACAGTTCAGGCAATCAGCGAAGAAACAGCATATATTATGAACCGTATGCTCCGCGGCACACTGTACTACTCCAACCCTGTTACAAACGAAGCAGGTACAGGTTACGGCCTTGGCACAGAACGTATGGACTCTGTTGGTAAAACAGGTACAACTTCTGACAACAAGGACCACTGGTTTATCGGTCTTACCCCTTACTACTGTACAGCTACATGGTGGGGTTACGATGACCAGATTGAACTCAGTGTTAACTACCGTACACATCCGCCTACAACAAGCTGGCGCAATGTTATGAACGCTGCACAGAAAGACCTTCCTCTCAAGAGCTTCCCTGTGGCATCAAACGTTGTGGTGCGCGATTACTGTGAAGAATCCGGTATGCTTGCAGGTGACGGCTGCCCGATCAGATTCCAGGGCTACTACACCGAAGACAATATGCCTGGTCTTTGTACAATGCACTAATTGAATTATATTAAAAAAGACAGATTGCTGTGCAGTCTGTCTTTTTGTTTTGTGCAGTATACGGGCATAAGTTGAAAACATCAGCCGATAATTGTATAATAATGTCATAAATGCGGAAAGCTGGTTTTGATATGGCTTATATTGTTAAATACATCAAGGATTTTTCTGATACCGAACTGGTTAAACAGGCCTGCAGCAGGGAACTGAGACTTGGTTATAAGATTATGGTGTTTTCCCATACAGACAATACCTGCGGACTGGAGATGGAAAATGTTGCCTTTGTCTTCTGCGACAACCCGACAGAACAGGCGATTCTGTCTGCAAAAAAACTTTATGCGGAAAAATGTCAGTTTTATGTAAAACGTGCTGTATATTCGGTTGACCCTGTGGTTTATAGTGAGGCAGTGAAACTGAAGGAACTTGATTATGAATCGGCACAGGAACTTTCAGTCAACGGATATAACGAGATAAGCTATGACGATTTCAATCTGGCAAAACGCAACAGCGTCCGCATGGAGATAATGTCCCTTACAGACTGTGAAGGCACGACAATCAAGGAGGTTACAACAATGGATGAAAATGTTATCAAAAGTATGTCAAAGGACACCGATATACTGGTTGTAACACTTACCGAAATACCTGACAGAAAGGGTTCCACCTATAATATTTTCAGAACCCTCAGCGAAGCGGATGTGTTTGTTGACTCCATTATGCTGCCTGCAGCAAACAGCGGACAGCAGGACATAAGCTTCTGTGTCAGAAAAGAAGACAAATGCAAAGTGCAGCAGCTGCTGTGGGACAGGCAGGAACAACTGCAGTTTGAAAACTTGTTTGTCAGCGAAGATGTGGCAAAAATTTCTGTTATGGGTGCAGGTTTTCACACACAGAAAGGCATAGCCACAAAGGTGCTGCAGGTGCTTTATGAAAACGATATAAATATTATGATGATTTTTACAAGTGAAGTGAAAATTTCACTTGTTATAGAAAAATCCCAGGCGGACAGAGCAATCCACGCAATTCACAAAAATCTTATAGGCAGATAAAATAAACCCGTAATTACAAGGTGTCTTACCTGTGAAATTACGGGTTTTGTATTTATTGTGTATATTTTAAAAAATTTTGCTCAATCGTTTGATTTACAGTAAGATATTTGGTAAAATAATTATTTAGAAATATATTTATATGGAAAAAATTTTATCTTTATATATACGGAGAAAATATGGAAAGAAAATCTATACAGAACAATGTGTCTCTCACATTTCTGCCGGGAGACAAATTTAAACGTAACCGCATAAGTGTAAGTTTTATTGTGCCTAACGACAGGGAAAAAGCAACAATGTTTGCGGTGCTTCCTACATTGCTGGAGCGCGGATATCAGGATTATCCTGATATGTGCATGTTTTCCAAGAAACTCAGCAGTATGTACGGTGCAAGCTTTTCTGCAGCAACAGCTGTTGTAGGCCGCAACAGATATCTGCGTTTTACAATTCAGGGCATCAGAAACCAGTACTGTCTTAACGGTGAAGACCTTCTGGCAGAAATGACCGATGTTATCCTTGGTGTTATCTTCCGCCCTTGTGTTGAGAACGATGGCTTTATCTCTGACTGGCTTGAAGTTGAAAAGGTTAAACTCAGAGAAGAAATTGAAGGTGAAATCAACGATAAACGCGGTTACTGTGTAAAAAATGCACAGAGAAAATTCTTCAAAGACAGCAAAAACGGTGTTGAACGTCTTGGTTATCCGGAAGATATTGACGGCATTACACCACAGGCACTTTATGAATGTTACAAGCAGCTTATCTCTGACAGCATTGTGGAAATTTTTGTAACAGCAGATGAAGATACCACAATTACTGAAAAATTTACAGCTGCATTTGCGGGCAGAAAAACTGCCGCAGCACAGATTCTTCCTATTGAAGTTATGCCCAAGACAGAAGTTGAAAACTACAGCGAAAGTCTTGATATTGTTCAGGGCAAGGTTTGTCTGTTCTATACCACAGAAAGACAGCTTACAGAAGACGAACGATATATAATGCTGGTGGCAAGCAGCATTTTCGGCGGCACAGCAAGCAGCAGACTGTTTAAAAACGTAAGAGAAAAACAGAGCCTTTGCTACTACTGCGCAGCAGCATACAACGGGTTTACCGCTTCAATGCGCGTTGACTCAGGTGTTGAGCATGAAAACTGTGACAAAACAGTTGCTGCTATCCAGAAAGAACTCAGCGACCTTATAAACGGCGAAATTACCGAAAAGGAAATCAACGAAACAAAACTGGTGCTTCTCAACAGCCTTGATGCAATATATGACGGCTTACACGGCCTTGAAGCGTGGTATCTCAACGAAGCAGTACGCGGTACCAATGTTTCTCCGCAGCAGGCTAAAGAAAGAATAAGCGCCGTTACAGAACAGCAGATTAAAGATGTATTGAAACTGTTACATCTCAATGTTGTATATAAACTTACTAAATAAGGATATTATTATGCAGGATATAAAGATTATTAAAAGTGATGTGCTGAACGAACAGTACAGTCTTATAAAAACCGACTGCGGGCTTACAATTGCGTGTTACCCTATGCCAAAACATAACGGCATCCATGCGGTTTTTGCCACAAATTTCGGTTCCATAAATCGTCAGTTTTCTGTTGACGGCGAAGAATATACAGTGCCTGCAGGCATTGCACATTTCCTTGAACACAAAATGTTCGAAAACGAAGACGGAGATGCTTTTGAAAAGTTTGCAAAAACAGGTGCAAATGCAAATGCTTTTACCAGCTTTGATAAAACCTGTTACATTTTTTCCGCAACAAGCAACATCGACGAATCCCTCGACATTCTGCTTTCTTTTGTTACACAGCCTTATTTTACAAAAGAAACTGTGGACAAGGAGCAGGGCATTATCGGTCAGGAAATAAAAATGTACGATGACAGCGCTTCATGGCGTGTGCTTTTTGGTATTCTGGAAGGTTTGTACCACAATCATTCTGTTAAGGAAGATATTGCGGGCAGTGTGGAAAGCATTGCGGAAATTACACCTGAAATGCTGTACAAATGTGCAGAAGCATTTTATTCTCCAAGCGAAATGCTGCTTTCTGTAGCGGGTAACATCACACAGCAGCAGCTTATTGATGCTGTTGAACGCGCAGGTTTTACTGCAGAAAAACATGAGGTTGTGCGCAAAAGAATTGAAGAACCTGACGAAATTGTGTACGCAGAAAAAAGCATAAATATGCCTATTTCCATTCCGCTTGTAGCTATCGGCTTCAAGGAAAAGGTTGGCGATAAAATTACTGCAAAGCAGGAAATCATCGGTGATATTATCATCGATATACTCACAGGTTCAACAAGTGACCTGTTCAACAAGCTTTATGACGCAAATGTTGTAAACGGTACATTTGAAGGTGAAGTTTTCAGCGGCAGTGATTACTACTCCACAATCATTTCAGGCGAAACAAACGACCCTCCGCTGCTTGTAAGCGAAGTTCAGGCTGCAATTGACAAAATCAAGGCAGAAGGAATCAGCGAAGAACAGTTCAGCATCAGCAAAAATGCAATGTACGGCAGCATGGTTATCGATTTTGAAAATATGGAAGAAGTTGCCACAAGCATGGTAAACCAGTATTTCAAGGGCAACACACTTTACAATTCTCTTGAAACTTTCAGGGAAATTACACTGGAAGATGTAAACTGTCAGCTTAAGGAAATGTTCCGTCCTGACAAACGCACTGTTTTTACAGTTTATCCGATGGAGGCTTAAGATATGTATAATGTACAGTTTCCAAAACTTGGCATAGAAGTTGCGGTAGACCGTGTGGCATTCACTCTTTTCGGTATGGATGTTTACTGGTATGGCGTGCTTATTGCTCTGGGGGCAATGCTTGGAATTGCGGTTTCCTTCAACCTTGCAAAACGACGCGGTATCGATCAGGACAAATATATCGATGTCCTTATGTTCGGCACGGTAGGTGCAATTGTATGTGCCCGTGCATATTATGTGGCATTTGCTCCGTTTAAATATGAAAGCTTTATGGACATGATAAACATCCGCGACGGAGGTCTTGCAATTTACGGCGGCGTTATCGGTGCATTGCTTACAGCAGTTGTTGTGTGCAGAATCCGCAAGCTTGACCCGCTGGAAGTATGTGATGTTGTGTGCACATGTTTCCCTTTGGGACAGGCGATAGGCCGATGGGGCAACTTTGTAAATCAGGAGGCTTTCGGCACAAACACAGACGGACTTTTCGGCATGATAAGCGAAGGCACAACAGCTCATCTTTCCCGTGTGCAGGGTACTCTTGCCGCACAGGGAATAACAGTTGACCCTTCAATGCCTGTTCACCCTACATTCCTTTATGAGTCTGTATGGTGCCTTGTCGGTTTTGTACTGCTTATGCTTTACTTTGACCGCAAGAAATTCCGAGGAGAAATGGTTTGTCTTTATGGTGCATGGTACGGCCTTGGCAGATTTTTTATCGAAGGTGTGCGCACCGACAGTCTGGAAATTTTTGCAGGTCTCAGAGCAAGCCAGCTGGTTGCTGCGGTAACTGTAATTATCGGTGTTGCAGTGATTATTTATAACCGTTCAGATTTTAAGGGCCGTGCAAAAAGCGAAAGCGAAATTGACCAGATGTATCAGGCCCGAGAAAGAAAAATGAGAAGATAGGAGCAGCGTAATGTACGAAGAAAAAATTATCAGCGGCAAAGAGGTAAGCACTCTTGCCAAGGAAAATATTGCTGCAAGGGTGGAAGCACTTAAGGCAAAAGGTGTAACACCAAAGCTGTCTGTTGTTATTGTAGGCGAAAGCCCTGCAAGCCAGTCCTATGTAAAAGGTACAAAAAAATCCTGCGCTGAAAGCGGTTTTGACTGCGAAGTTATTGCATTGGAAAAAACTGTTTCCCAGCTTGAGCTTATAAAGGTTATTGACAGCCTCAACAAAGATGCAGCTGTGCACGGCATACTCATTCAGTTCCCTTTGCCTGAGCATATAGATGAATATTCGGTAATGAATGCAATTTCAAGTGAAAAGGATGTGGACGGTTTTACAGCAATAAATGTAGGCAACCTCAATATCGGCAAGGACTGTTTTGTGCCTTGTACACCTCAGGCCTGTGTTGATATGCTTGACCATGCAGGCATTGATGTAGTGGGCAAGGATGTTGTGGTTATCGGCCGCAGCAACACCGTTGGCCGCCCTGTTGCAACACTGCTTACACAAAAAAGTGCAACGGTTACAATCTGTCACACAAAAACCCGCAATATTGCCGAAAAAACCCGTATGGCAGATATCATTATCATTGCAATCGGTGTGGCGGGTTTTCTCAAGGCAGATATGATTAAAGAAGGTGCTGTTATCATTGATGTAGGCATCAACCAGAACAGTGAGGGCAAACTGTGCGGTGATGCTGATTTTGATTCATGTATAGGCAAAGTGAGCAAAATTACACCTGTGCCGGGAGGCGTAGGTTTGCTTACAAGGGTTAACCTTTTAAAGAACACCCTTAAAAGTGCGGAAAATGCACAAAAATAAAGGATTTTTTTAGTAAATATTACTTGACATTTGTCGTCAGTTGTAGTAATATATTAAAGCCGCATGTAAACGGCTTAAGTTGTGCCCGCCGGGCACACGCCAGGTTCAGCGAGACTTATTTAATGAGAGGATATAAAACATGAAAGCAGTATTTGTTACTGGCGGTAAACAGTACACAGCTAACGTAGGCGACGTATTGTTCATCGAAAAACTTAACGTAGAAGCAGAAGAAACAGTTGTTTTTGATCAGGTTTTGCTCGTAGGCGAAGGTGCAGAAGCTAAATTCGGTACACCAGTAGTTGAAGGCGCAAAAGTTGAAGCTAAAGTTATCAAAAACGGCAAAGGCAAA
>SVMW01000038.1 GCA_015067215.1 Oscillospiraceae bacterium
AATGAGGGTGTATGCGTGGCGGTATAGCTCAGTTGGCTAGAGCAACCGGTTCATACCCGGTAGGTCGTAAGTTCAAGTCTCACTGCCGCTACCATTTTCGGCCCGTTGGTCAAGCGGTTAAGACACCGCCCTTTCACGGCGGTAACACGAGTTCGATTCTCGTACGGGTCACCACAGTTCAGGGCGCTAAAAAATTAGTGCCCTGAAACTTTGCAATCAGCAGTAGAATCCTGTTCTAGGCCAGGAGACTGCTGTTTATATATATGGCCCGTTGGTCAAGCGGTTAAGACACCGCCCTTTCACGGCGGTAACACGAGTTCGATTCTCGTACGGGTCACCAAAATCCCAGACATTTATTGTTTGGGATTTTTTCTGTTTATAGGTCTGGGATTTTTCGCAGGGGGCGTACCCCCTAAGCGACGACAATTTGCTCCGCACAGCTCTACAAATTGTCTGTTACCCCCGCAGAAGAATGCGGGATATGGCACAGCCATCCCGCAGTATGCACTGTATAGCTACTGAATTGAAACAGAATTATACTGCCATCCTTCTGGCAGAAGATGCCACATGCCATTCGGCGTGGCAGGCATGGGAAATGGAGTTTATCAGCATAAATTTCTTGAAAAGTAAATATTATAGGAGTATAATAATACCACAATAAAATATGGCCCATTGGTCAAGCGGTCAAGACATCGCCCTCTCACGGCGAAAACAGGGGTTCGATTCCCCTATGGGTCACCAAAAAGCAGATAACTTATGTTATCTGTTTTTTTATTTAAGCAGAATAATACGAGGAATCGAACCCGGGAGGGTTTTGCCGTAAAGAAAACAGTGTAGTACACTGTTTTCAGGCAAAAGAGCCGAGCGCACCAAGCGAGGCCAGACAGTATGCAAGGCAGAGCCGCAGCAGACGGCGATTCCCCTATGGGTCACCAAAAAGCTCAGTTTAAAAACTGAGCTTTTTTCATAGGGGGCTTAGCCCCCTCCATGACGAATTTTGCCACAGGTAAAGCTGTGACAAAATTTCTGTCACCCCCATAGATGAAGGCGCGTGATGCCCTACGGCCACGCGGCCATTTTATAAAAATCGAACCCGAGAGGGTTTTGTCGTAAAGAAAACAGTGTAAATATATTATCCCTTTTCCACATTATGCAATAATTTTGTTTAAAATTTTCTCTGTTTACGTTATTTTATAAAACGGCAGTTTGTGATAATATAGGACTATAACAATTTTATATTTTAAACGGCAAAGGGGGCTACGGTATGAACGATAAAAATTACGACAGGGAATCTGACAGAAACTGCAGCAAAAAACATCTTCTGCCGCATCCGCAGACAAGGCTTTCCGTTTTTCTTGCAGCAATTATCCTTATGGGTTTTCTGCCTTACTTTACCTCCAATCACCGCAGTGAAGCAGAGATAAATACCACAGTTGATTTTTTAAAGGCAGGCGGATATAAAGAAGAATATTACACCACAGGCTATTATGTGGAGTTTGCTTCCGATACCGAAAAAATTATAGTGGAATATATGCTGGAGGACGCGGTGGAAATTTATGCCGATACAGCAATCGACACAGGCACCTATTCACCACAGGCGGCACAGTCTTTTGCAGTCTTTAAACAGTATGGCATCAATTTTGTCACTATGCCACCAGATAAAATTTACGAAAAACTGACACAATACGGGTACAACTCATACAAGGTGTACCAGTTCAGAACAACTACTTTGCATTAAGGAGGACATGTTAATGCTTTTAATAAAAAATGTTCAGATTCACGACGCTGTTAACCCAAATCCATACAAGGGAGATATCCTTGTGGAAAACGGCAAAATTGCACAGATTGCCGCTGACATCACTGCACCTGAAGGGGCAGAAGTTGTTGATGCAAGCGGTCTGCGCGCTTACCCCGGCTTTATTGATGCTCACAGCCATATCGGCCTTGACGGTTACGGCATAGGCTTTGAAGGTATGGACTACAACGAAATGGGCGACGTTGTTTGCCCGCAGCTGCGCGGCATTGACGGCGTAAAAGCTATGGACCCTGCATTCCGCAATGCTGTTGAAGGGGGCGTAACCTGTGTTTCCACAGGTCCTGGCAGTGCAAACGTTCTCGGCGGCACATTTACCGCTATCAAAATGGTTGGCAAACGTGTTGAAACCATGATTGTTGAAGAAGCCGTTGCTATGAAATGTGCTTTCGGTGAAAACCCGAAACGCTGCTACAAAGACAAAGGCAACTGCACAAGAATGACAACAGCTTATCAGCTGCGCAATATGCTTTTCAAAGCAAAAGAATATGCTGCAAAACTGGAACTTGCAGGAGACGATGCGAGCAAAAAACCACCGTTTGATATGAAAATGGAAGCTTTGCTGCCTGTTATCCGCAAGGAAATGCCACTCAAGGCACACGCACACGCAACAGACGATATCTTTACAGCTATCAGAATTGCAAAGGAATTTGATGTAAAACTTACACTTGAACACGTTACAGAAGGTCATCTCATCGTGGAAGAACTTGCAGCAGAAAACTATCCGCTGGCAGTTGGCCCATCCCTTACATCTGCAAGCAAATTTGAGCTTCGTAACAAAAGCTGGACAACACCTGGTGTGCTTGCTGCAGCAGGCTGTCAGGTTTCCATTATTACAGACGCACCTGTTATCCCGCAGGAATATCTGCCGCTTTGTGCAGGCCTTGCAGTAAAAGCAGGCATGGAACCGTTTGCAGCATTGCAGGCAATTACAATCAACCCTGCAAAACATATTGGTATTGCTGACCGTGTCGGCAGCCTTGAAGTTGGCAAGGACGCTGACATTGTGCTTACAGACGGATGCCCTATGCAGGTAAGCACAACTGTAAAAGCTGTTTACATTGACGGCAAAAAAGTTGTGGAAAAATAATTATCACGAGGCAAAAAATTATGAAAAAGATTATAGCATTGGCGCTGGCAGCGGTTATGCTGTTTGCACTGGCAGGCTGTGGTGCAAAACCGACAGTGGATGAAAATGTGGGTTCTGCAGCGGGCGGAACAGAAGTTTCTGAAGAAATACTGGAAGCACTTGGAATGAGTGAAGAAGAATTTGCAGCAATGGACCCTGAACAGCAGCAGGCACTTATGGATGAAATGAGCGCAGTGCAGCAACAGCAGCAACAGCAGGCACAGCAGCAGGAAACTGTAAAAACCTATACACCTGACGACGTAATGGCAGGGGGTAAATACAAGGTTGTGCTGGGCGATTATATGAACAGCATTACACTTTATTACGAAGACGGAAAACTGGTAAAACTGGTGGAAACTTTCCAGAAAAACTCTGAGGAAGAAATGGAAGAATATGTTGCCGAAGGCGATGCACTTGCAGAATACACATTCAACTTTATCGACTGGGCAAACGCACCATTGCAGGATATTCTTGATGGTATGAAAGATTACGGCAGCTTTGGCCAGTACAAAATTGTTGCTGTGGAATAAAGCAGACAACCCTATAATTCATTGCATAAAAACAGCTCCATCTGGTTTGATGGAGCTGTTTCGTGTTAAGATTAACGCGAATGATAAAAAACACCCGTCAGAGCAGCTTGGTGCTCTGGCGGGTGTTTTGTTTCTGATAATAATTATTTAACAGCGTTAAGGTCTGCATAGTACTGGTCCATTTCTTCTTTTGTATCAAACAGACCAACATACATGTTGTTGCCCATTGCACCGCTTAAAGCGTCAGGCACTCTGCCTACCATTTTAAGTTTGTCGCCGTATTTTGCCATAATTTCATCGTGACTCATAACAAAGTCTTTGCCGTCGCGGCGGCCGATGAACGGACAGAAATAACTCTGGCCGATTTCTTTTTCTGTTTTGTCAAATGCAATCATATCAGCCCAGATTTTGTAAACGTCTGTGGAGTATGCATAGTTGAACATATCAGGTGTGTAGCCGCCTGCAGGACGCATGTTAACTTCCAGACCGATGATTTTGCCTTTTCTGCCAAGACCTTTGTGCATTTTTGCAAGGCGGAAAAATTCAAAGTGAACAAAACGGCTTTTTACGCCAAAGCTTGCAACTGTTGCAAGACCTGCCTTTTTAACATCAGCAGGAATTTCTTTGTTAAGGTAGTAAAGGCTGTTGCCGTTGTCGTTTACAACGTCCATAAGGTTGGAAACTGTAACGTTGCTGCCTTCCCAGATTGCTTCGCCTTTGCTGTTGATAATAGCGTCATATGTAGTAACTTCAGCTGTTACATATTCTTCCATAATGTATGGAACAGCAGGGTTTTTGCGGCCCATAAAGTCAACAAGGTCTTCGTCGGTTTTAAGGCGGTATGTGCTTTCCGCACCAACGCCGTTGTCAGGTTTTACAACAACAGGGTAGCCAACTTCTTCAATAAATGCACGGCAGCCTTCAATGTCTTCTACAAGGTGATATCTTGCTGTTGCAAGGCCTGCCTTGTGGTAGAATTCTTTCATTTTGGATTTATATTTCATAAACGGAATGTCATCGTTTTTAAAACCGCTTGTGATGTTGAAGTCTGTTCTCAGCTGAGCATCTCTTTCAAGCCAGTATTCGTTGTTGCTTTCCAGCCAGTCAATTCTGCCATATTTAAATGTAAAAAATGCAACAGCGCGGTAAACTTCGTCGTAGTTTTCAAGGCTGTTAACCTTGTAATATTCGTGCAGGCTGTCGCGGAGTTCAGGCAGCAGTTCGTCATATGGCTGGTCGCCGATACCCATAACACGCAAACCGTTGTTTTTCAATTCTTTGCAGAACTTCCAGTAGTTTACAGGGAAGTTAGGGGAGATAAATACAAAGTTTTTCATATAAATCCTCTTTTCTTTTTTTGTTTTATTTTTCTTTTTCTGTTTTTCTCTATTTGTTTTTATTTTTTTGCTTTTTAATTGTTTTTTTTGTTCTGATATTTAATTTTTTGTTTTTGGTTTTCTTTTTTTGATTGTTTTGTCCGTTTTTATATTTGTTCTGTTATGTTTTGTTGTTGCCGGGTTTTATTTGTATGGGAGAAGCTTGTTTCTCCTTTGAAATTCTGGCTTTCAAAGCGGGCGGATATTATCCGCCCCTGCGTCTATATGTATATATGGTTATGCCTTACAGTTGCAGGCAGATAATATCTGCCAATACATTAATATGTAAATCAGAAACCGAGAATTCTTGGTACATGGTGTTCCACCATTTTGTACCACCAAGGCCAGTCGTGGTTTACATCGTAACCCCACAAATCAACCATTACATTTGCACCAAGGCGGTCAAACTGTGTTTTAAGCCAGCGTGCAGTGTCAGGTTCTTCCCAGGCACCCTGACCGCCGCAGATTACGCCGCGGTTTCTGTTGTATTTTTCAACATAAGGGTGGTCCGGCTGCATATTTGCAAGGTACATTTCCGGGCTGTTTTCGTAAAGTCTGCCGTCGCAGTAGTCACCAAAGAACATGCTGCTGCGGTAGATGCCTGCCATTGCCAGACAGGAATCGAAAATATCAGGGAAACGCAAAAACAGGTTTGCGGAATGGTTTGCACCCATGCTGCTGCCGAAAACAAAGATGCCGCCAAAATCAGCACTGTTGTTGCGCATTGCACACATATCATACATAAAAGGCACAAATTCATCAACTATGTAGTGAACCCACTGCTCATGCATATAGGTGCGGTGGCCGCCGTCGCCGTTTTTGTCGGACCAGCTTTCCAGGTCAATTGTGTCAATGCTGAACACCATCACCTTGCCTTGTTCAATCCACTGTGCCCAGGTGTCAATCATGTGGAAGTTTTCAAAGTCCACAAATCTGCCGTCCTGACAAGGAATAAACAGACAAGGTTTGCCTGCGTGTCCGTAAACCTTGCATTCCATTTCTCTGTTGAGACAGTTGCTGTAAAATTTAAAATACTGAATATCCATTTATCTCATTCCTTTATTAAAAATATACTCGAATTTGGTGCAGGGCTATGTTTTTGTTGCAGCCCTGAAAGTTATTTGTCAGCCTGAACGCAGGTGAAGAATCTCTTTGTTTTATCATATTTATCCTTAACCGCACCTCTGGTCAAACCGGGAGATTCTCAGGCATAAATGCCTCAGAATGACAGCGGGGCAGTTTCTACAGCCCGTAAAACAGGGTTTCCATAAAAAACGGAATCTGTTTTTCCCAGCTGGCTTCGGTGTGAGTGCCGCCGGGGACAATGCGGTTTGTGACCATAACACCCTTATCTGCCAGAAGATATGCTGCACAGTTGAGGTTGTACAGTGTGGACTCGTGGTCGGTCAGTTCCAGCTGGCCGTAGTCCATATACAGCACAGTGCCTTCCTTTATATCGGCGCTGCGTATAAATTTTTCCACTTTTCTCGGTGCAAAGCTGACCGACGGTGAAAGTGCCGCGCCGCGTGAAAACACATGGTTGTAACGGCAGATGGCGTAAAGTGTCATAAGCCCGCCCATGCTGCTGCCTGCAATAAAGGTGTATTCTCTTTCAGGCATTGTGGGGAAATTGCGGTCAATGTACGGCTTGAACACCTTTACAAACCAGTCCATTGTCAGCTTACCTTTGCCTTCGATGTGGCCGAAACCCGGGTCGTCAAAGTCAAAAGGGGAATACTCGCTCAGTCTTTCGTTGTTTACACCGTGGTTACATTCCACAGCGGCAACGATAACAGGCGCCTTGGTGGCTTTTAAATAGTCCAGCATGCCCCAGCTTTTGCCGTAGGTTGCGTGGCTGTCAAAAAACACGTTGTGGCCGTCAAACATATACAGAACAGGGAACCTTGCATCGGGGTTTTTACGGTATGCATCAGGAATGTAAATATATGCGCGGCGCTTTGCGTCGCCTGTAAGGGCGGGTATTGTAATATTACGGGTAATTATCATAGGTTTCTCGCTTTATAATACTTATAATAGTATAGGGTAAGTTTATCACAGTGAGAGCAAAAAAGCAAACTATACACCAAAAAGGGTATATAATGTAATATATTTGCAAGGAAAACACAAAAGTTTACAGTTTGTAAATATATATAAATAGTATGTATTTGACTTTTATTATATATATAAGGTAAAATATAAGGTAATAAATTATGGTGGACAGGTGCGCCCACAGCACCAAAAAGAGGTATTATGATAAGCTTGGTAGGCTACACAGGCTTTGTAGGTTCAAACCTTGCAAAGAGCTGCAGTTTTGACGGATTGTACAACTCAAAAAATATCAGCGAAGCATTTGGCACTAACCCGGATGTGCTGTTTTACAGCGGTGTGCCTGCACAGAAATTTATTGCAAACAAGTTTCCGGAAGACGACTTTGCAATAATGGAAAACGCCCTTGAAAACATTAAAAAAATAAACCCGAAAAAAGTGGTGCTTATCTCCACTGTAGATGTTTACAAAGCCCCTAACGGCAAAAACGAAGACAGCGAAATGGAAACTGACGGCCTTTTGCCATACGGCGCAAACCGCCTGTGGCTGGAACAGCAGGTGGCAGAAAATTTTGATGACCATCTTATTGTTCGCCTGCCGGGACTGTACGGAATCAACCTTAAAAAGAACTTTATTTATGACTATTTAAACTTTATCCCGGCACTTTTAAACGATAAAAAATATGCGGAATTAAGCGCAAAGGACGAAACACTTAAAGATTTTTACACCCTGCAGGACAACGGCTTTTACAAGTTCAATGATACAGCCGACAGAACACAGGCAAGAAAAATGTTTGAAAGCCTGGGCTTTTCTGCCCTTAACTTTACCGACAGCCGCGGGGTGTTCCAGTATTACAATCTGAAATATTTATATGAAAATATACAGACTGCAATTGAAAATGGGGTGAAACTGCTTAATATTGCCACCGAACCTGTGACAATAAGCGAAATTTACCGCACAATTACAGGCAAAGAGTTTACAAACGAAATTGCAGATGTACCACCTTGCTACAATTTTTACACAAAACACAGCGCAATATTCGGCGGAAAAGACGGATATATCCAGACCAAGGAATTTGTGCTGAATGATATAAAAGAGTATGTAAAGGAAATGCAGCAGCAAAAATAATATTATATCTCTGATACTCCCAAGAGGTTCTTCGGACGTTACTTCTGGCAGCAAAAGTGACCAAAACTGCCGCTGAGGCAGGCAGCGGACCACGCCTCCTTGTCACAGCCGCAACACCTTTGGGCGTACAACTCGGGCGTACGCACTGCGGTGCTCACAGCCGCCCTCAGACATGCACGCCCATTTCGCCCGGAATTGCGAAAACAGGCTTGCTGTGATGAACAATCAAATATCTGATTGCTCACTGTCAGTACAGTGCATTAAATATCACATAAATAAAACGGGTATTATAATTTATGAAATATTCAATCTCAAACATTGCATGGGATGCATCCGACGACTTTGCAATGTACACATTTTTACAGGATAACGGAATTGACGGCATTGAAATTGCCCCTACAAGACTGTTCCCGAACCCATACGAAAACATTGAAAAGGCACAGCTTTATGCCACAATGCTCAAAAACCGCTTTAACCTTGAAATAAGCAGCATGCAGAGCATCTGGTTTGGTCAGCAGGGCAACATATTCAATGCAGATGAGGCAAAGCATTTAAGTGACTACACCAAAAAAGCAATGGACTTTGCATCGGCAACAGGCATTAAAAACCTTGTGTTCGGCTGCCCTAAAAACCGCAATATGCCACAGGGCAAAAGTGAGGACGATGTGCTGGAGTTCTTTTTTGAACTTGGGGAATACGCAAAGGCAAAGGGCACTGTCCTTGCACTGGAAGCAAACCCTGTTATATACAACACCAATTTTCTTAACTATACCAAAGACGCCTGTGAATTCTGCCGGAAAATAGGCAGTGAAGGCGTTAAGGTGAATATAGATTTCGGCACAATTCTTTACAACAAAGAAAACCCACATCTTATCAAAACCTATAAAAACACAGTAAACCACATACACCTGAGTGTTCCTAACCTTGAATATGTCGGGAAGATAAAGGAGCACGCAACCCTTAAAAAAGTTCTGGACAAAATAGATTACGACGGGTATCTTTCGATAGAAATGAAAAACCAGAACGATATCCGCAAGGTTCAGCAATCAGTTTTATATCTGAAGGAGAATTTTTAATGGAATACCGCAATGTTAAAGGCGTACCGGATTTTGACTGTTTTGAATATGGCGAAAGAAAAACCAAATACTGTCTGTGCATTCCTATCATCAACGAAAAGGACAACATTCAGCTGGAACTGCATCGCGCCAGAATAAACAAGGTGCACACAATGTGCGATATTATCATCTGTGACGGCGGCAGTACCGACGGCGGCACAGACGAAGACATGCTGCAGAGCCTTGGTGTAAACACCCTGCTGGTAAAACGCGGCCCGGGCAAACAGGGCGCGCAGCTGCGAATGGGCTTTTACTGGGCGCTTATGCGCGGCTATGAAGGCATTATAACCATTGACGGCAACAACAAGGATTCCATTGAAGACGTTGTAAAGTTTATTGAAAAACTGGACGAGGGCTATGACTTTATTCAGGGCAGCCGTTTTATTGAAGGCGGGCAGGCAATAAACACACCGATTTCCCGTCACCTTGCGGTAAAATACATCCATTCACCAATTATCTCCCTTACAGCAAAGGACAAATTTACCGACACCACAAACAACTTCCGCGGATATTCTGCAAAATATCTGCTTCATCCGCTGGTGCAGCCGTTCCGCAATGTGTTCCGCACCTACGAACTGCTTGCATACCTTTCCACAAGGGCAAGTCAGCTTAAACTGCGCACCTGCGAGGTGCCTGTTACAAGGGCGTACCCTAACACAGGTAAAATTCCTACAAAAATCAGTCCTTTCAAGGGCAATGCGGAGCTTATGAAAATTCTGCTGGCAAATGCAGCAGGGAAATATAATCCGTAAAAGCGAACAAAGTTCGCTTTTACACGGCACTTTTGCCGCCAAAAGTGCCCAAAACCGCCGCTGAGGCAGGCAGCGCCCTTTGGGCCTGAAAAACAATCGGCGCATACGGCGGTGGCTTGAGCGCCACCTTGTCTGCTTGTTGTTTTCCCTTCCTCCGCCTCCCTATATCTGCCACCGGCAGCGGTCGGCTCCGTCACCCACCTCTTGTCACAGCCGCAACGTCTTCAGCCAAACAACTCGGATACACCAAAGCATACGCTTTGCTCATCCTCAGACATGTTTGTCTGTTTTGCAAAGCAAAAACAGACTTGCTGTGGTGAACAAATCAAATATCTGACTGCTCACTGTCGGTGCAGTGATTAAAGCATCATACAAACAATGTGGGCAGCAAAGTTGATACAAAACAAACCTATAAAATCAAAAGGTTAAAACCTATGAAAACAATCTACGACAAAATTATAATCGGTGCAGGGCTTTATGGCCTGTACAGTGCAGAATACTGTGGCCGCAAGGGCGAAAATGTTCTGGTGCTGGAATGTGACAGCACCGCTTTTTCCCGTGCAACCTACATAAATCAGGCGCGCGTGCATATGGGTTATCATTACCCGCGCAGCATTTCAACTGCTGTTAAAAGCCGCAACTATTTTGACCGCTTCTGCGAGGACTACCCTGAAAGCATAAAAACCGATTTCAAAAAGATATATGCCACAAGTGCAAACTTTTCCTGGACCGACAAGGCACAGTTTATAAAGTTCTGCAAGGACAGCGACATTCCTTGTGTTTCCATTGAACCGACAACATATTTTAAAGACGGTATGTGCGACGGCACCTTTGAAACGCTGGAATATACATATGACTGGCAGATACTGCGTGACGGTCTTCTGGCTGACATTGAAAAGCTTGGGGATAAGGTGACAATCCGCTACAACAGCTACATCACCGCCATCAGTAAAGACGGGGAACATTACAGGGTTACACTTAATGACGGTACCGAATTTTACACACCGTTCCTGCTCAACAGCACCTATGCAAGTGTAAACCAGATAAACACCCTTGCAGGCTTTGAAACTTTCCCTATAAAATACGAACTCTGCGAAATTATCCTCTGTACCATCAACGACAAACTGCGTGATGTGGGCATAACAGTTATGGATGGCCCGTTCTTTTCCATTATGCCTTTCGGCAAAACAGGGCTGCATTCCCTTACAAGCGTAACCTTTACACCACATGTGACCTGTTACGACAAACTGCCGGAGTTTGACTGCCAGAAAGGCATTGAGGACTACTGCTCACCGCAGCATCTGGGCAACTGCAACGACTGCCCGCACAAACCTGAAAGTGCCTGGGGTTATATGTCCCAGCTGGCGAGAAAATATCTTAAAGAAGAGTTTGGCTTTGAATATCACAGCTCACTTTTCTCAATGAAACCTATCCTGAAACTGAGCGAAATTGACGATAGCCGCCCTACACTGGTTAAACAGTTTTCTTCCAACCCTACCTTTGTAAGCGTGCTTTCGGGCAAAATAAACACAGTTTACGACCTTAAGGAGATACTGGACAATGATAACAAATAAAGAAAAGAATTTTGTGTCCGCAGTAGTTTACTGCTACAACTGCAGCGACAGGGTTGCCTCCTTTTTAAAGGGAGTAAACGACACACTTAAAGAAAATTTTGACCGCTACGAAATTATCTGTGTAAACGACTGTTCCACAGATGATACCGTGAAGACCATTGATGCTTTCTGCGGAGAAAACACTGTTAAAAGCCTTACGGTTGTAAATACAAGCTTTGCACAGGGGCTGGAAAGCGCAATGCTTGCAGGGCAGGACATTGCCATAGGCGACTTTGTGTTTGAATTTGACAGCACGCTGATGGACTTTGAACCGGCTTTGATAATGGAAGTTTACCGTAAATCCTTAAGCGGCAATGATATTGTGTTTGCAGCACCAAAGGGCGGCAGCCAGCGTTTCAGCAGCAAGCTGTTCTACAACCTGTTCAACCGTTTTTCTGATTCGGAATACAAAATCCGCACCCAGCGTTTTTCCGTTATCAGCCGCCGCGGCATCAACCGTGTAAAATCAATGGGTGCAAAAACAGTTTACCGCAAGGCGGTTTATGCTTCCTGCGGTCTGCCTGTAAGCAGCATTGAATACAAACCGCTCATCAATGCACACACAGCGGTTGCAGCCAAAAAAGTTAAGAGAGAACTGGCTCTCAACAGCCTTATTCTCTTTACCGACATCGGTTACAAAATCAGTCTGTTTTTAACGGTTGCAATGTCCGTTGTGCTGCTCGCGGCAGGCATCTACACCGTTGCGGTGTTCCTTTCCGCAAATCCTGTGGCAGGCTGGACAACCACAATGCTGGTTATGTCCTTCGGCTTTTTCGGCCTGTTTATCATTCTGGCATTTGTGCTTAAATATCTGTCGGTAATACTCAATATGGTATTTGTACAGAAACAGTATGTAATTGAAAGCGTGCAGAAGATAACAAAATAGTATCGGCGCTTTTGGCGCATTATAATTTTTATGCAGTGCAGGGGCTGATGCCCGCATCAGCCCGTTTTATAAGCATCAGCTTATACGGACCGATGTAGGCATCGACCCCTGTAATTTGATTAATTTTATCTCAAGAGAGAACTTCACTTATATGAAACTTAAAACCAACGATATTTCAAAAAAAGTTCTTATACTGCTGGGGCTGTTTTTTACAGCGGCAAGGCTGTTTCTTGCCTGGACACAGTATGCCACCATCTATCCGCCTCTGGCACCGATAGACGACCATTTTATGTTCACCACAGCGCAGAGCATTGTCGCAGGTGACTGGTTTGGTGACTATAACTACCTCACTCTGTCCAAGCATGCGTTTTTTGCGGTCTGGCTGGCATTTCTCCACGTTGCAAAAATTCCGTTTATGGTGGGCAATGCAGCTTTGTGGGCACTGGCAAGTGTTGTTACTGTAATGGCACTGTCACCTTTTATAAAGAAAAACTGGGTTAAACTGTTTTTCTACCTTGGCATGCTTTACAACCCTGGGGTATGGGCGCAGTTTTCCACCCGTGTTTACCGCGACAGCATCTTTCCGTCACTGTGCATCATATTTTTTGCCTGCATAGCAGCGGTTGGTCTTCGCTATAAAAAACCGCTTAAGCACAGCATAGGCTACATGATAGGCTATGGCGTAACCTTTGGGGTGATATACCTCTCCCGCGAGGACGGCATCTGGGTGCTGCCCTTTGCGGCAATTGCCTTTGCGGTAATTGCTTTCCTCTGGCTGTGGGAAAAACACAAAGCAGCTCTGCTGCGCGTTGTGTCTCTGGTGCTGCCTTTTGTGCTGTCAGCGGCAATTATCGGCAGCTATTGCTATATGAACTTTACCCATTACGGCCGTTTTATCGTAAGTGACTTTACCAGCAGCGATTTTTCAAAAGCTTACGGTGCACTTATGAGTATCGAACACGAAAACTGGCATCCGCTGGTTTCGGTGCCGGAAGATGTAAGGGAAAAACTTTATGATGAAGTTCCTTCCTTTGCTCTGTTTGAGGAAGGCCTTGAAGAACCTATCCTCAAAAACGGCTACTACAACAAATCAGTTGGCGATTTTCAGTCGGGTGGGTTTTACTGGGCAATCAGAACTGCTCTGCAGAATGCGGGTTACTACGACACACCGCAGAAAGCACAGCAGTATTACGAAACCCTTTATGCCGAAATTGAGCAGGCGGTGGCTGAGGGCAGACTTCCTGCAAAGAAACTCTCCTCAGGGGTTACAAGCCCTATAAAACCGCAGTATGTCCTGCCTGTTATAGGCGAGGGCTTTAAAGGCTTCTGGGCGGCAATGACCTTCCAGCAGTGCGACCCTCTGGCAGAAAAAGCAGTGGGTTATCCTCACGAAATTGCAGAGGTGGAACAGTTTATCTATCAGAAAGGCGGTACCGTTCTGGTGGCAAACAGCGATATTGTCTATCTGCCTCCTCTTCAGTGGCTTACACATACCTTTATGCGTGTGATGAATGTGGTTTACAAACTCTGCATTCCGTTTATGCTGCTTATGTCATTGTGCTGGGTAATCAAAGCACTGTGCTGGGACATTCACTGCAAAAAGCTGTCTCTTGACGGTCTGCTGGCAATAGTGCTTATCGGCCTTGTGGGTATGGCACTTCTGAGGTGTATGATGATTGCCTATGTTGAAGTTTCTGCTTTCAACATCGGAACATACGGAATGTATCTTTCCACAGTTTATCCCCTTCTCATAATTGCGGCATTTACCGGTACAATTAAAAATTTTGAATAATGTATATATAATAGGTATACATAATATAAATATATAAATACATAATATAATCACCTTCCGTGGGCGAAAAGCTGGGGAGGTGATTTAAATTTGCATAGGAGTGGGCAATATTTAGTGGGGAGGAGGAAGGGTGAACCCAAGGGATAGTGAAGAAAAAACAAAGCAAAAAAAGGCAAAAAAAGTTTGAAAAAAGTGTTGACAAAGCTGGGTGTGTGTGGTAATATATTAAAGCTGTCTCACAGAGGACAGCAGATTCCACAAAAAACTCTTAAAAAGTTTTAAAAAAATCACAAAAAAGTGTTGACAAACTTAAAGAGTTGTGGTAATATATAAAGG
>SVMW01000003.1 GCA_015067215.1 Oscillospiraceae bacterium
TCCACGCTGGTGGTACACACGGTGTTCTCGTTAAATTCGAAACATCTGATGAAGTTTTTGCAAAAGCTGAATTTGATGCTTACGGTAAAGACGTTGCTATGCAGGTTGCTGCAGCAAACCCAACTTACCTCTGCAAAGCTGATGTTGAACCAGAAGTTCTTGAAAAAGAAAAAGAAATTCTTATGCAGCAGGCTATTAACGAAGGCAAACCAGCAAACATTGCTGAAAAAATGGTTATGGGCAGAATTGCAAAATTCTACAAAGAAAACTGCTTGGTTGAACAGGCATTCGTTAAAGATGATAAACAGTCTATCACAGACTACACAAATGCAACAGCTAAAGCTCTTGGCGGCGACATCAAAGTAGTAGCATTCACACGTTTTGAAAAAGGTGAAGGCCTCGAAAAGAAAGAAGACAACTTTGCAGCAGAAATTGCAAGCATGACAAAATAATCAATCCGATTATCAGAAGGTGTTACCATTGTGGTGACACCTTTTTGTTTTGCTGTTATAAATCTGATGCTGTCAGGCAATAATTATATAGCACTTACATGCAAATACAATAATTAAATTTATGCAGTTAATTTGGCATAATAATCTTTACTTTAAGTCGGGAATATAGTAAAATATTTAAAGAATAAAGTATTGTGAGGTGCATATAAGTGTCTATGAAATATAAAAGAGTTTTAATTAAACTTAGTGGTGAGGCATTGGCAGGCGATAAAGGTTTCGGCCTTGATTATCCTACAATCCTTGACATATGCAAAAACATTAAAAGTGCAGTGGATCTCGGTGCTGAAATAGGTATTGTTGTTGGCGGCGGCAACTTCTGGCGCGGTCGTTCCAGTGGTGATATGGAAAGAACAAGAGCAGACCAGATCGGTATGCTTGCAACAGTTATGAACGCATTGTCAGTTGCGGACGCTCTTGAACATCTTGGTGTTGAGGTAAGAGTTCAGACAGCATTGCAGATGCAGCAGGTTGCAGAACCATACATAAGAAACAAAGCAACAAGACATCTTGAAAAAGGCAGAGTAGTTATCTTTGCATGCGGTACAGGTAACCCATATTTCTCAACAGATACTGCAGCAGCACTCAGGGCTTTGGAAATCAACGCAGAAGTTATCTTCAAAGCGACAATGGTTGATGGTGTTTACGACAAAGACCCTAAAAAATATGATGACGCTGTTAAATATGACACACTCACATTTACAAAAGTTTTGAACGACCAGCTCAATGTTATGGATATGACAGCAGCTACAATGTGCCGTGACAACAAGCTTCCGATTCTTGTTTTTGATATGGCAGAAGGAAACTTCGAAAAAGCTCTTATGGGCGAAAAAATCGGTACATTAGTTACAGAATAAGGAGAATACGAATATGACAAAAGCTTATGAAGAAAGAATGGTTAAGGCAGTAAGCCACCTTGAAAGTGAATATGCATCTGTTCGTGCAGGTCGTGCAAACCCTGGCGTGCTTGACAAAGTTACAGTAGATTACTATGGTGTTCCAACACCAATCAACCAGGTAGCATCAGTTTCCGTTCCTGAAGCAAGAACACTTTCTATTCAGCCATGGGACAGAAGCCTTCTTAAAGCAATTACAAAGGCAATTCAGATGTCCGATATCGGCATAAATCCAATTGATGACGGTGTAAGCATTCGCCTCAACTTCCCGGCTCCAACAGAAGAACGTCGTAAAGCTCTTGCCAAAGATGTTTCCAAAATGGCAGAAGAAGCAAAAGTTGCAGTAAGAAACGTTCGCCGTGATGCTATGGATAAATTCAAAGCAGCTAAAAAAGCTTCTGAAATTACAGAAGATGATCTCAAGAATCTTGAAGAAAAAATTCAGAAAATCACAGATAAATTCATCAAAGAAATTGATGGTGTGTGTGAAAAGAAAACAAAAGAGGTTATGGAACTGTAATAGTTTACGCCGAATATATAGTACTACAATGTTAAAGGGCGTTTTATAATGCCCTTTAATTTTTTAGAAAGGTAATTATGGAAAATAATATCACAATTCCTAAACATATAGGCATTATAATGGACGGCAATGGGAGATGGGCAAAAAAACGCATGCTTCCAAGAAATATGGGCCATAAAAAAGGTGCGGAAGTTTTTCAGGACATAACAAGATACTGTAATCAGCTTGGCATGGAAGCTGTTACTTTCTATGCCTTTTCCACAGAAAACTGGAAACGTCCTCAGGATGAAATTGACGGCCTTATGAAACTTTTTAAACAGTACCTTATAGATGCATTTGATTATGAAAAAGAAAACAATAAGGTTGTTTTTCTTGGTGACAAATCTGCGTTCAATGAAGAACTGAGAGAACTTATGTTGGAAATTGAAGAAAAGACTGCCGACAGAACAGGCATGATTCTCAATCTGGCATTGAACTATGGCTCCAGAAGTGAAATTGTAATGGCCTGTAAACAGATTGCTCAGAAGGTAAAAGACGGCGAAATGGATATTGAAGAAATTACCGAACAGAGTTTTTCTGACCATTTGTATACAAAAAATCAGCCTGACCCGGATTTTATTCTGAGACCAAGCGGGGAAAAAAGAATTTCCAACTTCCTTCTGTGGCAGTGTGCTTATTCAGAGTTTGTATACATGGACGTTTTATGGCCTGATTTTACAAGAAAAGATCTGGATGCAGCTATTGAAGAGTTTAACAAACGCAACAGAAGATTCGGTGGCGTTTAATAATATAAACATTAAACAGAGGTTTTTATGAAAACTAGGGTAATTTCAGGTGTAGTAGGTGCGCTTCTGGCAGTTGTTGCTGTTATGAACTACTATACACTTGTTCTGGATATTGCGGCATTTGCAATCTATGCTATTGCAGTTTCTGAAATATGCAGAGTGTTCAGGGATGGTAACTCAAAACTTGTAAATCTGTCATTGATACTTGTAGGTACAGTGACACTTTTCAATTCAAAAATAGGTTTGGATCCTAAAATTATTGCAGTAGTGTTTATTGCTGCAATTGTTTGCATTGTTGTCTTTGATTTTGAAAATATTAAATTTACATCTGTTGCTTCAAGCGTAATGTTTTCACTTTATGTTCTTGTAGGCGTATATTCAATTGTTGATATAAAATACGTGCTTGATTTTGCAACATATGGCTGGGATGCTGCATTTTTATTTGTGCTTTGTGCAGGCATTGCATGGGGCGGAGATATTATGGCATATTTTTCCGGTTATCTGTTTGGCAAACATAAAATGGCGCCAAAACTCAGCCCTAAAAAGACGGTTGAAGGTGCAATAGGCGGTGTGGCAGGCAGCGTTGTAATTGCAATGCTCATGATGTTTGTATACAGCAAAATGACAATGGTTTCAAGCCTTGGTATACTTCATTCTTTTAACAGAAACTACATTTTGCTGGCTTTGATTGCAGCGGTAGGGTCATGCCTTGGTATTATCGGTGACCTTTTTGCATCAGCTGTAAAGAGACAGTCAGGTATCAAAGATTATGGTACAATTATGCCGGGACATGGTGGCGTTATGGACCGTTTTGACAGTTTTCTGTTTGTATCACCGGTTATTTATTTAATGGCAGATTTTATTTCCAGATTATAAGGAGTTATAAATATGTACAGTAATTTGATTTTGTTGGGTTCTACCGGTTCAATCGGCACACAGAGCCTTGATGTTGCACGTAAGCATAATATTAATGTTGTGGCTTTGTCTGCACACAAAAATGTTAAATTGCTGGAAGAACAAATATTGGAGTTCAAACCGGAATATATTTGTATTACAGATAATGAATGCGCCAATAATTTTGAAAACAGGGCAAAAGAATTAGGTGTTGTTCTGTTCAAAGGCAGTGAAGGTGCACAAAAACTTGCACAGCTGGATGGTTATAATAATATTGTAGTTCTCAACGCCATTGTTGGTATTGCAGGTTTAAAAGCAACTCTTGCTGCTATAGAATCCGGCAAGGATGTGGCCCTTGCAAACAAAGAAAGCCTTGTAACAGGCGGAAAGCTTGTTATGGATGCAGTTAAAAAACATAATGTAAAACTTTTGCCGGTGGACAGTGAACATTCGGCAATTTTTCAGTGTCTGCAGGATAAAAATTCTGCTCCGTCACTTAAAAAGATTCTGCTTACAGCTTCAGGCGGTCCGTTTTTTGGTTATTCAACCGAACAGTTGCAGACAGTAACAAAAGCACAGGCTCTCAAACACCCTAACTGGTCTATGGGCAGCAAAATTACCATTGATTCAGCAACTCTTATGAATAAAGGGCTTGAACTTATAGAGGCAGTATGGCTTTTTGATGTTAAACCTGAAGATGTTCAGATTGTTGTGCACAGACAAAGCATCATACACTCTATGGTTCAGTATGCAGATAACAGTGTTATTGCACAGCTTGGCAGCCCTGACATGAGAATTCCTATTCAGTATTCACTTACATATCCTGAAAGAATGGAATGCAATGCAACAGAAGTTGACTTCTTTACTGTAAAGGATTTCACCTTTGCACCGGCAGATGTTGACACTTTCCTGTGTCTTAAGGCGGCTAAAACAGCTATTGCAAAGGGTGGTTTATATCCTTGTGCTGTAAATGGCGCAAATGAAAGAGCTGTGGAACTGTTTTTACAGGATAAAATATCATTCCTGGATATAGGAAAAGCGGTTTACGGTGTTATCAGTCATCTTGACTGCAAAGAAGATTATACATTGGAAGATGTAATAACAACAGACAGACTTGCAAGGGAATATGTTGACAGTCTGTTTGGTATAAAATAATAATTCAGAGGTTATTGATGAGTTTTATTATTCAGGTTCTGACAACGCTGATTGTTTTTGGTTCGGTAATTTTTATACATGAATTCGGACATTTTGCGGTTGCCAAACTAAGTGGTATAAAAGTAAATGAATTCAGTATGGGGATGGGTCCCAGACTGTTCGGGTTCAAAAAAGGGGAAACTGATTATTCCCTCAGAGCCTTGCCTATAGGCGGTTTTGTTGCTATGGAAGGTGAGGATGAGGAAAGCGATGCTGAAGGAGCGTTCAACAGAGCACCTGTACAGAACAGAATAGCTGTTGTTGTAGCGGGTGCAGTTATGAACCTTGTTTTAGGTTTTGTTGTTCTTGTTTTTCTCACATCGCAACAGACAGCCATCACAAGCCGTACAATCAGCATGTTTCACGAAGGCGCGGTTACACAGCAGTCAGGCTTGCAGGTTGATGATGAAATAATTGCGGTAAACGGCAGAAGATGCTATATTGCCAACGATATTATATATGAATTTGCCCGCACACAAAATGGCGAGGCAGATCTTACTGTGCGCCGCAATGGTGAGGTTGTAAAACTTGACAATGTTCAGTTTGAAACATATACAGATGAGAATGATATTAAACAGCTTGTGATAGATTTTTATGTTTATCCAAGGGAAAAAACGTTTTCATCGGTTATTGATGAGGCGTCAAAATGGACAATGAGCCTTGCCAGAATGGTATTTCTGAGTCTTGTTGACCTTATTACAGGTAATGTGGCAATCAACCAGATGTCAGGTCCTGTGGGAATTGTTACTGTGATCAGTGAAGCGGCAACTATGGGTCTGGAAAATGTGCTTATGATTCTGGCACTTATTACAATAAATCTGGGGATATTCAACCTTGTACCGTTTCCGGCTCTTGACGGCGGCAGACTTCTGTTTTTGCTTATAGAACTGGTAAGAGGCAAACCGATTAATCAGAAATATGAAATTGTTGTAAATACAGCAGGTATGGCTATACTGCTGACATTTATGGCATTTGTGACATTCAGTGATATAACAAGGCTTATATAACGGAGTATTTTTATGAGACATTTAAAACAGGAAGTAAAAGTTGGCAATACTGTACTGGGCGGCACAAACCCCGTGCTTGTACAGAGCATGCTTAATGTAAAATCAAGCGATATTGAAGGCAATGTAAAACAGGCGGTTGAACTTGAAAAAGCCGGATGCCAGATTGTAAGGGTGAGTGTGCCTACACTGGAAGATGTCCGTCTTGTTGAAGCAATAAAGAATGAAATTTCCATTCCGCTTGTTGCGGATATTCACTTTGACTACAAAGTTGCACTTGCCTGTGCAGATGCAGGTATAGATAAAATCCGCATCAATCCTGGCAATATCGGTGATGACGAAAAGGTTAAAGCTGTTGTAAAAGCCTGTCAGAGCAAAAATATTCCTATCAGAATCGGTGTAAATGCAGGTTCTCTGGAAAAAAATATTCTTGCAAAATACGGAAAACCATCTCCTGAAGCTTTGTGTGAAAGTGCAATGTATCATATTGGTCTGCTTGAAAAGTTTGATTTCAATGACATTGTTGTGTCTATCAAATCTTCTAATGTGGAAAATATGATAAATGCTTATACATTGCTGGATTCAAAATGTAATTATCCGCTCCATCTTGGTGTTACCGAAGCGGGTACATACAGAATGGGGATTATAAAATCTGCAATGGGTATCGGCAGTCTTCTGCTTAACGGTATCGGCGATACAATCCGTGTAAGCCTTACAGATGCACCTGTAAAGGAAATTGACGCAGGTTTTGATATTCTCCGTGCAGCAGGGCATAAAGTAAACGGTCCTGAAATTATATCCTGTCCTACCTGCGGCAGAACAAGACTTGATGTTGCAGCAATTG
Organism: Oscillospiraceae bacterium; assembly: GCA_015067215.1. Lineage (GTDB taxonomy): Bacteria > Bacillota > Clostridia > Oscillospirales > Ruminococcaceae > RGIG3102. Next base: position 6,647 of record SVMW01000003.1, read on the forward strand.
CAAATCAGGTTGAAGCAGGACTTAAAGGTCTTAACAAGAATATAAAAGTTGCTGTTATGGGCTGTGTTGTAAATGGTCCGGGCGAAGCAAGGGAAGCTGATATCGGCATTGCCTGTGGCGTTGACAATGCAGCAATGTTCAAAAAAGGCGTAAAGGTAAAAACTTATTCAGGTAACTTTGTAGAAGAATTTATTAAAGATATTAAAATTTGTGCAGAGGAATTATAAGTGGGAAATCTACTTTTAAGTGTATATAAAGAGCTGCAGAAAAATAATCCGTATGCTCATGAATATATGGAAACTGTACTGGAAAAGGTACAGATAGAAAAGAAAACATCTAAACTTACAGCCGTGATAAATTCATCACGGCTGCTTAGCTTTAGTGCAATTGAATATTTTGCGCTGTTTCTGCATCAGAAATATCCTCGTTTTTCAATTGATGTAACCAACACTTTTGATAAGGATACGCTTACAGAAAAAGATTTTGCCACACTGTTCAGACTTTATTCAGAAAGTGTAAGGGCAGTTCCGCTTTATTTCTTTGACGATGCAGATGTAACGCTGGAGGACAAATCTGTTACAGTAAATCTTTCCTGTGGTAAAAACTTTCTTGATGCAGTAAATTTCTGCGAAACTTTTTCAGCTTATCTTGCATTGCTTATCGGTAAAGAATATAAGGTTGTACTGACACAGACCAAGGAAGCTGTTAAGACAGAGCTTCCAAGTTATGAGCTGGAAAACAAGGTAGTAAAAATTGTTGAAAAATCAAAATATGACGATTTTGAAATTGCAGGGCTTAACATCAAAAAAGATTCTGTTAAAGTTATTCACGGTAAATATCAGTCATTTAAAACCAAAGATATTATCAGCATTGACAAGGCCTTGAATGATACAGGTAAAGTTACCGTATGGGGCAAAGTTTTTGCAGTTTCACAGCAGGGTAACTTCCGTAAAATATTCATCTATTCCATCACAGATGGTTCAAACTCTATAAATATAAAAATACTGCTTGACCCTAATGATAAAAACATTGAAAAGTGGGAAAACATAAAACCGGGTGTTCATTTTGCAGTTAAAGGCGATTGTCAGATGGACAAATACGAACGCGATTATGTAATTATGCCATACGACATTATCACTTTTGACTTGCAGAAAAAGAAAGACAATGCGGAACACAAAAGGGTGGAACTGCATCTGCATACAAAACAGTCTGCAATGGATGCTCTTGTTGACCCTGCCGATGCTGTAAAAAAAGCGTTTGAATACGGTCATCGTGCTGTTGCTGTTACAGACCATGGTGTTGTACAGGGATACCCACAGGCTATGCTGGAATATGAAGCAATTATGAAAAGCAACCCTGATGCGGATTTTAAACTTATCTACGGCTGTGAAGGATATTTTGTGGATAATATGATAAATATCTATTCAGGCAACCGCACAGGTGCGATAAAGGATACAGAATTTGTTGTATTTGACATTGAAACCACTGGCCTTTCACCAAACACTGAGAATATTACCGAAATCGGTGCAATTCTTGTAAAGGGCGATACCGTGCTGGATGAGTTCCACACATTTGTTGACCCGCAGAAACATATACCTGAAAAGATTACTGAACTTACAGGCATTACCGATGAAATGGTAAAAGATGCCCCTACGCAGGAACAGGCAATCAGAGCATTCAAAGGTTTTATCGGTAACAGAATTGTCGTTGCACACAATGCTGCCAGTTTTGATGTCAACTTTATCAAAACAGTAGGTGAACGTATAGGTGTTGATTTTGACTGTGAATATATTGACACTCTGCCCTTGGCTCAAAATCTGCTCACAGAGCTTAAAAAACATAAATTGGATGTAATTGCGGAGCACTATAATCTTGGCAATTTCAACCATCACAGGGCGACAGATGACGCAAAAATGCTGTTTGAAATTTTCAGATGTATGACAGAAGATCTTGCAGCAAAGGATATTGTAAATATTGAACAGATAAACTCAGGGCTCAGCAGCACACAGAAACTGCCTAGAAAGAGTAACCATATTATCCTGCTGTGCAAAAACAAAGCAGGACTTAAAAATCTTTACAAGCTTATTTCTTATGGTCATCTGAAATATTTCTTCAAACAGCCGAGAATGCCGAAAAGTGAAATTATTGCCCATCGTGATGGGCTTATTCTGGGTTCCGCCTGTGAAGCAGGGGAACTGTATCAGGCTGTTGTTGCGGGCAAACCACATAAAGAGCTGCTTAAAATAGCTTCTTTTTACGATTTTCTTGAAATTCAGCCTTTGGGCAATAACGAATATATGCTCCGTGAAGGAATTGTTGAATCTATGGAGCAGATTAAAGACTTCAACCGCAAGATTATTCAGCTTGGTGAAGAACTCAATCTGCCGGTTGTTGCTACAGGTGATGTTCATTTTATGACAATGGATGATGCAAAATACCGTGCTATTCTTATGGCAGGTATGGGATTCTCAGATGCAGATAATCAGGCACCGCTTTATTTCCGTACAACTGATGAAATGCTTGAAGAATTCAGCTATCTTCCGCCAGAAAAGGCATTTGAAGTTGTTGTTACAAACCCTAATCTTATTGCTGATATGGTTGAACCTGGTATCCGTGCAATTCCAAAGGGTACATATCCGCCTAGCATTGATGGTGCAGAAGAGGAACTGCGTACAGCTACTTATAAAAAACTGCACGATATTTATGGCGAAAATCCGCCTGCAGTTATTACTGAACGAGTGGACAAGGAACTTAACAGTATCATCAAACACGGTTATGCGGTTCTGTATGTAATTGCAAAAAAACTGGTACAGAACAGTGAGGAACACGGTTACCTTGTTGGTTCACGAGGTTCTGTTGGTTCGTCATCAATCGCATTTTTCTCCAGTATTTCAGAGGTTAACCCTCTGCCACCACACTATGTATGCCCAAAATGCAAATACAGCGAATTTGATGTGCCGGCAGAATATCTTACAGGGTTTGACCTTCCTGACAAAAACTGTCCTGTATGCGGAGCAAAACTTCACGGTGACGGCAACGATATTCCGTTTGAAACATTCCTTGGTTTTGACGGTGACAAAGAACCTGATATAGACCTTAACTTTTCAGGTGAATATCAGGCATCTGCCCACCGATATACAGAAGACCTGTTTGGTCATGAATATGTGTTTAAGGCGGGTACAATTTCTGCTTTGCAGGACAAAACTGCCTATGGTTATGTAAAAAAATATCTTGATGAACGAGGTATTGTATGCAATAAAGCAGAAGAAAACCGGCTTACACTTGGCTGTGCAGGGGTTAAAAAGACAACAGGTCAGCACCCTGGCGGTATGGTTGTTGTGCCAAGCACACATGAAGTTTACGATTTCTGTCCTGTTCAGCACCCTGCTGACGATAAGGAAAAAGGTGTTGTTACAACACACTTTGAGTTTAAATATCTGCACGATACTTTGCTTAAACTTGATATTCTCGGGCACGATGTTCCTACAATGTATAAACATCTGGAAGACCTTACGGGTATTAAAATGGCGGATGTTCCTATGAACGACCCGCAGCTTTACAAAATGCTTACAAGCACTGAGCCTATTGGTGTTACGCCTGAAGATATCCAGAGCCAGACCGCCACATTCGGTATTCCGGAACTGGGCACTGACTTTGTAAGACAGATGCTTGTGGATGCACAGCCCCAGAGCTTTTCTGACCTTATCCAGATTTCTGGACTCAGCCATGGTACAGATGTATGGATTGGCAATGCACAGGACCTTATCAAAAACGGCACATGTACAATCAGGGATGTTATCGGCACCCGTGACGATATTATGCTTACTCTCATCAAAAAAGGGGTAGAAAAAGCCCAGGCATTTAAAATTATGGAAATTACCCGTAAAGGTAAAGCTGCAAAAACCTTTGATGCAGAGCTGGAAGATATGCTCAGAAGCCATGGCGTTGAAGACTGGTACATTGAAAGCTGTAAAAAAATCAAATATATGTTCCCTAAAGCACATGCTGTAGCATATCTTATGGCAGCTATACGTCTTATGTGGTTTAAACTTTACCGACCGCTTGAATTTTATGCCACAATTTTTACAGTGCGCGGTGACGCAATTGACTACGAATCTGCAGTGGGTGGCAAAGCAGTAGCTACAAAGAACCTTAAAGAGATAACACAGCGTTTAAAAATTGAAAAGAATGCCAAAGACCTTGAAAGCCAGACAGCGCTGCAGCTTGTCTGTGAAATGCTTGCACGCGGTTATGAATTTCTGCCGATTGAACTGGGTAAGAGCAAAGCCAAAAAGTATGTAATAGAAGATGGAAAAATCCGTCTGCCATATTCTTCTCTTAAAGGTGTTGGCGAAGCCGCTGCCGAACAGCTGGAAAAGGCATGCGAAGAAAATACTGAATTTTTGTCGGTTGAAGATTTCCAGAAATCAAGCGGTGTTTCAAGTGCAGTTGTTGACAGTCTGTACAATGCAGGTGCACTTGGCAGTCTTCCAAAGGAAAACCAGATTTCTTTGCTTGGTATGATGTAATATGAACAGTTATATTCCTGAAAATATAAGAAAATTTATTTCTGACAAAGCTTACAAAACAGACACTACAGGTATGTCACAGTCAGAGGTTATTATTTTCGATGATATGGTGCTTAAAACAGAGATATATACATCGGACACAGACAGTACCATACAGATGATTAAATGGCTGCAGAACAGGCTTCCTGTGCCGGAAATTATTTGTCACGAGGTTTGTGAAGACAAATCTTACACTCTGATGAGCAGGGTAAAGGGCAGAATGTCATGTGATGTATACCATATGGAACAGGCGGAAGAAACAGTAGCTCTGCTTGCTGAAGGTTTAAAAATGCTGTGGTCCGCAGACATTTCAGATTGTCCGAGAACACTGACCTTTGCAGATGACCTGAAAACAGCACGGTATCATGTGGAAAATGATATGATTGATATGCAGGCGACAGATTATAATTTGTTGAAAGAAAACGGATTTAATGATGTTTCTCAGCTTCTGCCGTGGCTTGAAAAGAATGTTCCTGAAAATGATATGGTTTTGTCGCACGGAGATTACTGTATGCCTAATGTACTTATTGAAGACGGGAAAATATCAGGTTTTATAGACCTTGGGGAATGTGCTGTTTCTGACAGGTGGAAGGATATAGCAATGTGCTATATAAGCCTTAAAAACAATTTTTCAGGTTATTTTGGCGGTAAAGTTTATAAGGATTTTAATCCCAATATATTGTTTGAAAAACTGGGTATAGAAATTGATGCAGATAAGCTGAAATATTATATTTTGCTCAACGAACTGTTTAAAACAAAATAAACATCAAAAAAACGCGTAGATTTCTACGCGTTTTTCTTTATACATTGATTTTGAACATACCATCTTTGTTGCAGTAAATATATATTGTTCCGTGACCTTTTCGGCGGAAACGGGCTTCGGCATTTTGTTCCGGATACAGCTTTATTGTTTCAACAGAACCTGAAGTTACATAACTGATAAAAGATACATAATGCTGTTTGGTCATCGGGTGTCTGACAGTAACATAATATTCGTTGTCAGATATTTCCACGGCAATATTGTGATTTTCGTTGCAGATATCTGCTGTTTCTTCCAGGAGAGTTATTCCGCAGCAGCTTATATTGCACTGGCCAATGGCATTTACAGTATTTCCACATACAGGACAGATATAGAAAGATGATTTTCTAAGATTTGCCGATGTATTTTTGTTTTCTTTTATATTTCCTGTAAACAGTTCACTCAGGGAAACTCCAAGTGCTGTCGCAAGCGATTCGGTAACAGAGATATCGGGATAACCTTTTGAAGTTTCCCATTTGGAAATTGTTTTATCGCTGACACCTACAATATCAGCAAGTTGTTTTTGCGTTAATCCTTTTTTTTCACGTAGTTGTTTTATTGTTTTTCCTGTTATATAATTCATAAATAAATACTCCAAAACTGATTTGAGTAAATTATATTATGAGTAAACAGATACTTCAACCTACGTATTGTAGAGTTAAAGCTGTTCAAAATATTTTTGAACAAAACTGTCTTTGAGTTCAAAACATTTTCCGTTAAGATAGGCAAGAGAATTGTTGTTTTCGATATTTTCAAAGGACAGTTTGTATGCACAAAGAAGCTGACTTTTTAAGTCTTTATGTGTAATACCATATTTTCTGTCACCGAGTATTCCTGCACCCAGATAAGCCAGATGAGCACGTATCTGATGTGTTCTGCCTGTAACAAGGGTAGATTCAACAAGATTGAAACTGCCTTTTGAATCAAGTGTTCTGAAAATGGTAGTTATATCTTTGCTTTCATTATTGACAGGTTTTGGTGTGACAGTAACTTTTTTTGTTCGCTTGTCTCTTGTAAGAAAAGCTGAAAACTCACCGTTAACAGCTTTGCCTGTAACAGCAAGATATTTTTTTGAAAGCTTGTTTTCTCTTATAATTTCATTCATATCGGCAAGAGAGCGGTAATTTTTCGCCGCAATGACAATACCTTCAGTGCCCTGGTCAATTCTGTTGCACAGGGCAGGTGTAAAGCTGTTTTCCTTTGCAGGATTATATTCTTCTTTTTCTGAAAGATAACTGATAACAATGTCAACAAGGTTATCCTCGTTTTTATTATCGGAATGACATAACAATCCTTGCGGTTTATAAATAAGCAGAATATTGTTATCTTCAAATACAATATCAGGTTTTTTGCCTGATTTTACTTTAACAGGAGTATGGTTTGGCTCATCAGCAAAAAATTCATCATTTATATACAATTCAATTAAATCGCCTGTGTTTATCCGGTAATCGGCATCCTGCTTTTTGCCGTTAACTTTTATTCGCTTGTTTCGGAAACTTTTATAAAGCATGCTTTTAGGCATTTTAGGGCATACCTTTTCACAAAAGCGGCTTAAACGCACACCATTATCATTGTTTGTAGCTGTATAGCTTTTCATTTTTAACCTACTTTTCAATTTTAGTAATATATTATATAATATTATACAATAAAGTTATTTTACAGTAAATATTTTCCGAAGGAAACAAAGATATTATGAATTTACACGAAGGTCACAGACAGAGATTAAAGGACAGATTTCTTAAAAGCGGTCTTGCTGATTTTGAAGACCATAATGTTCTTGAGTTGCTGCTTTTCTTTTCTGTTCCGAGAAGTGATACCAATGAGATTGGTCACAGACTGCTTAAAAAGTTTGGCAGCCTGTCAAATGTGTTTGAAGCACCGATAGATGAACTTTGCAAAGTTGAAGGTATAGGAATACATAGTGCAACACTTATAAAACTTATTCCTGAACTGTGCAATATCTATCATGTGGATAAAACCGAAAATATAACTGTTGTAAACTCCACAAATATAGCAGGCAGATATTTTGTGCCAAGATTTATGGGGAAAACAGTTGAAGAAGTGCATATTATGCTGCTTGATGACAAAAAGAAAGTTATCAAGTGCGAAATGATTTCCAAAGGGACTGTGAATGCAAGTGCAGTTTCTGTAAGGAAAATTGCAGCTGAAGCACTCAATAACAATGCAACAGGTGTAGTGCTTGCACATAACCATCCCGGTGGAATTGCATTGCCGTCAGGCAATGACATTATTGTAACAAAAAGAATATATAAAGCACTTAAACTTATGGACATCCAGCTTTGTGACCATATAGTTGTGGCGGATGGCGATTTTGTTTCAATGCTCGACAGCGGTATGTTTGAAAGTTTTGATATGTAAAGGTTATTAAAGGTGAAAAGGCGTAAAAAAACAGGATATATAAGAAAAATTATGCTGTTTTGTATTGCAGTACTGACAGCGGTTGCGCTGTATTTTGCTGCAAGATATAATGTGTTGCCGTCAGTTTCTTTTAAAGCAGAGCATTTTAGCATAGAAACAATAAAGAGTACAGTAGATTTTAACAATAACGGAGCAGATGATTACACAGATATATTGCTGGGAGCAAGATCAGATGCAAGGAACCATCCTAAATATGACAGCAGATATTGGGCGGAAGGTTATCCGCCTGACGATATAGGTGTATGTACCGATGTTGTATGGCGTGCATTCAGACATGCGGGCTATAACCTGAGAGAAATGGTTGACAGAGATATACAGGCAAGACCGGATGCATATAAAAATATTACTGTAAGGGACAGTAACATAGATTTCCGCAGAGTTGTGAATTTGCGTGTGTATTTTGATTATTATGCACAGTCCCTGACATTGGATACAAAAGAAACAGAACAGTGGCAGCCTGGAGATATAGTTATATTCGGTGCTGATAAACATATAGGTATTGTATCTGATAAAAGAACAATAGAAGGTAAAACATATATTATTCACAACGGAGGACAGCCTAACAGAGAAGAAAACTATCTTAAACGCGGTGAGGTTACAGGTCATTACCGCTTTGATGCTTCACAGATAAGCGAAAAAGACCTGATTGCATGGTCAGAATAAAAATAAATATATCAATAAAGAAAAACCGTATTTATCTTTTGGATAAATACGGTTTTTCCTTTAAGAATGATTGAAAAGGTTGAGGATTTTATGAGTTGACATATTCTGAAAAAACAGAGGTTAGCTATTGCTAACTTTGCATTTTTATATTACAATGTTTCTTGACAATTGTCAATAGAAAAAATTGTAAAAATATTATGAAATACGCTGTTATTTTTAAGAAATATATACGGTAAGATGTTTAAATTTTAATATAAATATGATATAATAAATATTTAGAAAATTTCTGACAAAATATTTTTAAGGAGGGTACACAGATGGCAGATACATTTAAACTTGTCAGCGAATACACCCCTATGGGTGACCAGCCTAAAGCGATTGAATCTATATCAAAAGGTATTGAAGACGGGCTTAAAGCACAGACAATTCTTGGTGCTACAGGCACAGGTAAAACCTATGTAATGGCACAGATTATACAAAAAATTAACCGACCTACACTTGTGCTTGCACACAACAAAACTCTTGCGGCTCAGCTGTGTACCGAATTCAAGGAACTGTTTCCTGAAAATGCTGTAGAATATTTTGTGTCCTACTACGATTATTATCAGCCTGAGGCATATATCCCGTCTACTGATGTTTATATAGAAAAAGACAGTGCTATAAATGAAGAAATTGACCGTCTGCGCCACAGTGCCACAGCATCACTTTCAGAACGTCGCGATGTAATAATTGTAGCCAGTGTTTCCTGCATCTATTCTCTTGGTGACCCTATTGATTATCGTGAAATGGTAATTTCCATCCGTCAGGGTCAGGAAAAAAGCAGGGAAGAACTTATGAAAGAACTTGTAAAGCTGCAGTATGAGCGTAATGATATGAACTTTATCCGCAATAAGTTCCGTGTCCGCGGAGATGTTGTGGAGGTTTATCCTGCATACAGCCACGAAACAGCATACAGAATTGAATTTTTCGGTGATGAAATTGACCGAATAAGAGAAATCAATCATCTTACAGGTGAAGTAAAAAACACAATAAGTCATCTGGCGATTTTTCCTGCAAGCCATTATATTATTTCTGATGAAAAGCTTAAAAAGGCCTTGGAAAGAATACAGAACGAAATGGATGACCAGGTTAAAAAATTTACCGATGAAGGCAAACTTATAGAAGCTCAGCGCATTGCCCAGCGTACTATGTATGATATGGAAATGCTGCAGGAAGTTGGAACCTGCAAAGGTGTAGAAAACTATTCCTCTGTTTTTGCGGGTCGTAAACCTGGCGAAACAGGTACAACATTGCTGGACTATTTTCCTGAAGATTTCGTGCTGTTTATTGACGAATCGCATGTTACTATCCCACAGGTTGGGGCAATGTATGGCGGAGACTATGCGCGTAAGAAAAACCTTGTGGAATACGGTTTCCGACTGCCAAGTGCTTTTGACAACCGTCCGCTTAAGTTTGAAGAGTTTGAAAGCAAACTAAATCAGATGGTGTTTGTAAGCGCGACACCAAGCAAATACGAAAAAGAACACAGTCAGAATACAACTGAACTTATTATCCGTCCGACAGGTCTTGTAGACCCTGAAATTGTGGTAAAACCTGTTGAAGGTCAGATTGAAGACCTGCTTGACGAAATCAATATCCGTATAGCAAAAAATGAAAGAGTGCTTGTTACAACCCTGACCAAAAAGATGGCAGAAGACCTGACAGAATACCTTTCACACAAAAAGATTAAAGTAAAATATATGCATCACGAGGTTGATACATTTGAACGTATGGAACTTATCCGCGATTTGCGTACAGGTACAATAGATGTGCTTGTTGGAATTAATCTTCTGCGTGAAGGCCTGGATATGCCTGAAGTCAGCCTTATTGCTATTCTTGATGCGGATAAAGAAGGTTTCCTTCGCAGCGAAACCAGCCTTATCCAGACAATCGGACGTGCTGCCAGAAATGCCAACGGTCAGGTAATTATGTATGCTGATACTGTTACAAACAGTATGGAAAGGGCAATAACAGAAACCTACCGCAGACGCGAAATTCAGCTTAAATACAACGAGGAATACGGCATAATACCGCAGACCATCAAAAAGGATATCAGAGGCATTATCGAAATATCCTCCAAAGATGATGAAGCGAACAAAAAACGTACAAGCCGTATGTCAAAGGCGGAAAAAGAAAAACTAATTGAAAAACTTACAAAAGAAATGAAGGAAGCTGCAAAAATTCTTGACTTTGAACATGCTGCATTTGTCAGAGACAGAATTGAAAAGCTTAGAAATTCAAAATAGGTGATTTAAATGGCAAATGATAAAATTATAATCAAAGGTGCTAAAGAGAATAACCTTAAAAATGTTGATGTAACGTTGCCAAGAGATAAAATGATTGTTATGACAGGGCTTTCAGGGTCGGGCAAATCCAGCCTTGCTTTTGACACAATCTATGCTGACGGGCAGAGACGATACATGGAAAGTCTGTCTTCCTATGCGCGTCAGTTTCTTGGTCAGATGGAAAAACCAAATGTTGAATCCATTGAAGGCTTGTCTCCTGCAATATCTATAGACCAGAAAACCACAAGCAAAAACCCTCGTTCCACAGTTGGTACAGTAACAGAAATTTACGATTATTTGCGTCTGCTTTATGCGCGTATAGGTATTCCTCATTGTCCTGTATGCGGCAAGGAAATAAAGCAGCAGTCGGTTGACCAGATGGTTGATTCTATTATGACACTGGAGCAGGGAACAAGAATTCAGGTGCTTGCTCCTGTTGTGCACGGACAGAAAGGTATGCACATCAAGGAACTCGATGCAGCAAAACGCCAGGGCTTTGTTCGTGTAAGGATTGACGGAAATATATACGACCTTGAAGAAGATATTACACTTGATAAAAACAAAAAGCATGATATAGAGGTTGTTGTTGACCGACTTGTAATCAAGGACGACATAGTATCACGTCTCGCAGGAAGCATAGAAACTGCACTTTCAATTGCAGATGTAGGGGTTGTTATTGATGTGATAGGCGGTGAAGAAATGTTCTTCTCCCAGACTTTTGCATGCCCTGAACACGGCATAAGCATAGGTGAACTTGAACCGAGAATGTTCTCTTTCAACGCACCATTCGGTGCCTGTGAAAAATGTACAGGGCTTGGCGAATATCTACGTGTTGACCCGGAAATGATTATTCCTAACAAAAAGCTTTCCATAGCAGAAGGTGCAATAAAAGCCAGCGGCTGGTATTATGCCGAAGGTTCTGTTTCTGAAATGTACTATAAAGGTCTTGGCAAGGAATATGGTTTCGACCTGAACACACCAATCAAAGATATGTCAAAAGAGGCAATCGAAGCACTTCTTTATGGTACAAAAGGAAAAAAACTGGAACTTCACCGTCATACTGACAGAGGTATAGGCAATTATAATACAGACTTTGAAGGGGTAGTAAACAATCTTGAACGCCGTTTCAGAGAGACAAATTCCAACTGGGTAAAGGATGAAATATCCCGTGTTATGAGCGGTATTGAATGTCCTGAATGTCATGGTGACCGACTTAAACCTGTTATTCTTGCGGTTACAGTCGGAGGCATAAACATCAGTGATTTCACAAAGATGTCGGTTAGAGAAGCGGTTGATTTTATAGATAACCTTGAGCTTACAAATCAGGAGCATCTTATAGCAGATGCCATTCTGAAAGAAGTTAAAGAAAGACTTAACTTTCTTAAAAGTGTTGGCCTTGAATATCTTACACTTGCCCGTGCTTCAGGCACACTTTCAGGCGGTGAAAGTCAACGCATTCGTCTTGCAACACAGATTGGTTCAATGCTTACAGGTGTCCTGTATGTACTTGACGAACCAAGTATCGGGCTGCACCAGAGAGACAACGAAAAACTTATTGCCACTCTCAAGCGCCTGAGGGATTTAGGCAATACACTTATTGTTGTTGAACACGATGAAGATACAATCCGCAGTGCTGACTACATCGTAGATATCGGCCCCGGTGCGGGTGTTCACGGAGGTCAGATTATTGCACAGGGCACACTCAGCGACATCGAAAATTGTGAGGAAAGCATTACAGGTCAGTATCTCAGCGGCAGAAAAACAATTGAAATTCCTGAAAAAACAAGGGAAGGCAATGGTAAATTCATTAAGATTATCGGAGCGAGACAGAATAATCTTAAAAACATAGATGTGGATATTCCTCTTGGTAAAATGGTGTGTGTAACCGGTGTTTCAGGCAGCGGCAAGTCATCACTTATTAATGAAATATTCTATAAAAAAGCTACAAATGTGCTTAACGGTTCAAAAATAAAACCAGGTGCACATGAGGATATTATAGGTTTTGAAAATGTTGATAAGGTTATAGGCATTGACCAGTCTGCAATAGGCAGAACCCCACGTTCCAACCCAGCAACATATACAGGTGTTTTTGGTGATATCCGCAATCTGTTTGCACAGACACAGGATGCCAAAATGAGAGGTTATCAGCCCGGTCGCTTCTCATTTAACGTTAAGGGCGGACGCTGCGAAGCATGTGAGGGCGATGGTATTATCGAAATTGAAATGCATTTTCTGCCAGATATTTATGTTCCTTGTGAAGTTTGTAAGGGTAAACGATATAACCGTGAAACCCTTGAAGTTAAATACAAGGGAAAAAACATCAGCGATGTGCTGGAAATGACAGTTGAACAGGCTATGGCTTTCTTTGAAAATCAGCCTAAAATATACAGAAAAATCAAAACCCTTTACGACGTAGGCCTGGGGTATATAAAACTCGGACAGAGCGCAACAACTTTGTCGGGCGGTGAGGCACAGCGTGTAAAGCTTGCACTTGAACTTTCAAAAATTCAGACAGGCAATACACTTTATATCCTTGACGAACCTACAACCGGTCTGCATACAGCTGACGTGCATAAACTTATTGAAGTTTTACAAAAGCTTGTGGATGCAGGCAATACCGTAATTGTTATAGAACATAACCTGGACCTTATAAAAGTATGTGATCATATTATCGATATCGGCCCGGAAGGCGGGGACAAGGGTGGTATGATTGTTGCTGAGGGTACACCGCTTGAAGTGAGCAGAAACGAAAAATCATACACAGGTATGTTCCTTAAAAAATATTTTGAACAGGAGGCATAAATTGAATTATACAGAAAAACTGAATAAACTTATTGAACAGAAATTCAATTATGTGCCACTTGTTAATGTTCAGACCTTTGGTTGTGTGCAGAATGAAAATGACTCGGAAAAAATCAGAGGTATTCTAAACAGTGCAGGTTTTGGCGTTAGTGACAGCTTTGAAAACAGTGATATTGTAATCTTCAATACCTGTGCAATAAGAGAAAATGCAGAGCTTAAAATATTTGGGAATATAGGCAAACTTAAAGCCCTTAAAGCGAATAATCCGGATATGATTGTAGCAGTATGCGGATGTATGGTGATGCAGCCTCATATTGTTGCTAAAATCAAAAAATCATATCCTTTTGTTGACATAGTTTTTGGGGTTAATTCCATTGAAGAATTACCATATATAGTGTATAATTGGTATATTGGCAACAAAAGACAGGTTTCTGACCCTGTTGTCAAAACAGATGTGGTAGAAAATATCCCGGTGTACCGTCAAAGCAGGTCTAAAGCTACCATTTCCATAATGTATGGCTGTGACAATTTCTGTTCATACTGCATTGTACCTTATGTACGAGGCAGAGAACGTTCCCGCAGGCCTGAGGATATTCTTAAAGAGTTTACTCAGCTTGTTGCAGACGGATACAAAGATATTACCCTGCTGGGACAGAATGTTGACAGTTATGGTAAAAACCTTGAACCGAGGGTAGATTTTGCCGATCTGCTTAATATGCTTTGCAAAGTGAAAGGTGACTATGTGCTTCATTTTATGTCAAGTCACCCTAAAGATATTAATAAAAAGGTGATTGATGTAATCAGGGATAATCCACAGATTTCACGTCAGATTCATCTGCCTGTACAGTCTGGCAGCAACAGAATTCTGTCACTTATGAACCGCAGATATACTGTTGAACAGTATAAGGAGATTATCAGTTATGCAAGACAGCAGATTCCAGATGTAGGATTTTCAAGTGATATAATTGTAGGGTTCCCGGGAGAAACCTATGAAGAATATCTGGAAACAGAAAATCTTGTAAAGGAAAACGGCTTTACACAGCTTTTTACTTTTATTTATTCAAAAAGAAAAGGAACAAAAGCTGCAGAACTGGAAGACAATACGCCTCACAGCGAAAAAACCGAACGTCTTAACAGGCTTATAAAAATTCAGCAGGATATTTTCTTTAAATATCTTGAATCTTTTAATAATAAAACAGTCAGGGCACTGGTTGAAGAAACTAAACCGGGTGGGTATTCCGCAAGGTTGGCCAATACGCTGGTTGTTCATTTTAAAACCGACAGAACAGACCTTTTGGACAATTATGTAAATGTAAGAATTACGGGTAAAAAAGGTACTGTTTTAACAGGTGAAATTATATAAAAAATTATCAGAAAAGAGGATACAAAAATGGCATTTGATTTTATTACTGAACTTAAAAAACTTTGTGTACAGCTTCAGAAAGAAGATGTAGCAGTATATTTTGAACAGGCAAAAAAAATGAACGATATGGACCAGGAACTTCAGGAACTTATCGGCAAATTTAACCTTGCAAGATTCAATTATAACATCGAAGCCAATAAACAGGAAGGCAGCGATGAAAAAGTAATTGCAGAATACGAAAAAGAAATCAATGAGCTTTACACACAGATTATGGAAAACGACAGCATGGTTGCATACAGCGAAGCAAAAGCTGATGTAGACAGACTTATGCAGCACGCACAGGCTGTTCTTACATGCGTTTTCAATGGTGGAGACCCTATGCTTGTTGAACTGCCTGACGAAGGCTGCACAGGCAGCTGTTCCACATGTTCAGGTTGTCACTAATTATTGATGTTTAATACTTTTAATTTTCAGAAGGACGGTTTAAATTGTGGCTAAATTATCTCCGATGATGCAGCAATACTTTGAAATAAAGAACAGACATAAAGACCATATTGTGTTTTTCCGTCTGGGTGACTTTTATGAAATGTTTTTCGATGATGCTATACTTGCGTCCAGAGAACTTGAACTCACCCTGACGGGCAGGGACTGTGGTCAGGAAGAACGTGCCCCAATGTGCGGTATTCCTTATCACAGCAGCGAGGCCTATATTCAGCGTCTGCTGGAAAAAGGTTATAAAGTTGCAATCTGCGAACAGACAGAGCAGCCGCAAAAGGGTAAAACTCTGGTAAACCGTGATGTTATCAGGGTTGTTACTCCGGGGACGATTCTGGAAAACAGTATGCTCAGCGAGGATAAAAATAACTATATTGCCAGTATTTTTATTGATGGTAAAAATTGTTTTAATACCTGCTTCTGCGATATTTCAACAGGCAATATGCACACAACAGTTATTTCCAGCGAAAATATTCAGAATGCTGTACAGTCAGAGCTTATCAAATACCGTCCAAGCGAAATTGTAATCAACAGCAGAATACTTGACTTCAAATGGCTTACAGAATACATAAAAAATATTCTCAAATGTCCGGTGGAACTTTTGTCAGACGATGACTACAATGCAGAAACTGCAAAGCTCAAGGTTGACAGTTATTTTGCTGACAACAGTTTTGACAGTGAAATGGTGCTGTGTGTATGGCAGCTTATCAATTATCTGGAAGATACACAGAAGGTAGGCATTGATAATATTTCCCAGGTGGAAAGTTATGAACAGAACAGTTTTATGAAACTCAGCTACACAACTGTGTCCAATCTGGAACTGTTTGAAACTATCCGCAGCAAAGAGAAAAAAGGCAGTTTGCTTTGGGTTCTGGACAACACAAAAACATCCTTTGGCAAACGCATGATGCGTCAGGTGGTGGCTTCACCGCTTATGGATAAGACTGCAATTGACAACCGTCTTGACTGTGTTGAATATCTCAACAAAAATATTGTTGTGAGAATGGAAATTCAGAACCTGCTTAAGGGAATTCAGGATATGGAACGTCTTTGTTCCCGTGCTTCCTTTGGCAATGCAAGCCCAAGAGATGTTTTTTCACTCTCAGCCTCATTAAAAAAACTGCTTCCGCTTAAAAACATTCTGTCACAGTGCGATAACAAGCTGATAACTTCCCTTAACAGAGATATCAATCCGCTTACAGAACTTTGTGATGTGCTGGACAGGGCAATAGTGGAAAATCCTCCTGCGACCACAAAGGACGGCAATGTGATCAAGGAAGGTTTTGATGCCGAAGTTGACAGACTCAGAAACCTTGTAAACAACAGCATGGATATCCTTGCAGGCATTGAAAGCCGTCTTAAAGAAGAAACGGGAATTCCAAAACTGAAAATAGGTTACAACCGTGTGTTTGGATATTACATTGAAGTTACCCGTTCCTACTTAAATCTTGTTCCTCCAACATTTTTCCGCAAACAGACACTTGCGGGTGCGGAACGTTTTATAACAGAGGAACTCAAGGAACTTGAACAGGAAATTCTTTCCGCAAGCGATAAGCTTCTCGCGCTGGAAAAAGATATATTCAGCAATCTGTTAAGACAGATAAGTGACAATTCAAAAGAAATACTTGTTACTACAAAAGCACTTTCCTATGTGGATGTACTGGCATCTTTTTCCGAAACAAGTATTAAAAACAACTATGTTAAACCTGAAATTACAACAGGGGATGAAACCAGAATAACAGATGGCCGTCACCCTGTGGTTGAAGCGATGCTTAAGGATGAAATATTTATCCCTAATGACACATTGCTTGACTGCAATAAAAACCGTGTAAGTGTTATTACAGGGCCTAATATGGCAGGTAAATCCACATATATGCGACAGGTTGCAATTATTACACTTATGGCACAGATTGGCTGTTTTGTACCTGCAAGACAGGCGGTTGTTTCCATTGTGGATGCTATATTTACTCGAGTAGGTGCATCAGATGATCTTTCCAGCGGCCGTTCAACCTTTATGGTGGAAATGACAGAGGTAAGCGAAATTCTTAAAAATGCTACAGGCAAAAGCCTTGTTATTCTCGACGAAATCGGCAGAGGTACGTCCACCTTTGATGGAATGAGTATTGCAAAAGCAGTTGTGGAATACATTTATGATAAAAACAATAATCTTGGCTGCAAGACATTATTTGCAACACACTATCACGAACTTACAGATATGGAAATTGAATTTCCGGGTGTTGTAAACTATAATATTGCAGTTAAAAAACGCGGGGATGAAATTACATTTCTCAGAAAAATTGTCAAAGGCGGCGCAGATGACAGTTTTGGTGTACAGGTTGCAAAACTTGCAGGTGTACCTGATGCGGTTATCGAAAGAGCAAAGGTGATTCTTGCTGAACTGGAAGAAAACGCACGCAGAGAAAAGATGGCGGTGCGTCAGCTTTCCTT
This sequence comes from Oscillospiraceae bacterium, assembly GCA_015067215.1. Taxonomy (GTDB): domain Bacteria; phylum Bacillota; class Clostridia; order Oscillospirales; family Ruminococcaceae; genus RGIG3102. The sequence continues at coordinate 24,548 of SVMW01000003.1, forward strand.
TGATGATGCTATCCCTATGCTGCAGGAAGAAAGAGAAAAGGAAGTTCCTGCAGAAATTATAAAAGAGCTTGAAAAGGTGGATGTTAATGTTCTTACACCTATTGAAGCGCTCAATATCTTAAACAAACTCAAATCACTTATTTAAAGGAGATTTTTATGGCGGTAATTAATGTTCTGGACAAACATACAGCAGAACTGATAGCCGCCGGCGAGGTAGTTGAAAAACCTGCTTCTGTTGTAAAGGAACTGGTTGAAAACTCCATAGATGCCGGGGCAAAAAATATTATTGTCGACATAGAAAACGGCGGTATTAAAAAGATACTGGTACAGGATGACGGTTCGGGCATAGACAGCGAATATGTCTCAACTGCCTTTATTCGCCATGCAACAAGCAAGATTTCCCAAAAGGAAGACCTTGAAAACATACACAGCCTTGGTTTCCGTGGTGAAGCACTTGCATCAATTGCAAGTGTTGCAAAGGTGACACTTACCACCAAAACAGAACAGCAGGATTTTGCTGTGGAATATGTTATTGAAGGCGGAGAGGAAAAAAGTATTGAAATTAAACCGTTTGTAAACGGCACCCGTTTTATAATCAGGGATTTGTTTTACAACACTCCTGCGCGAATGAAATTTCTTAAAAAGGATGCCACAGAAGCAGGTTATATAAACGAAATACTTACAAACCTTGCTCTGGCAAACCCGCATATTTCTTTTACCTTTAAAAAGGATGGCAAAGAAGTGTTTACTACAGCTGGTGACGGTGATCTTAAAAACACAATTGCCTGCCTGTTCAGTACAACTTTTACCAATGAAATTTGCCCTGTTGATTATACTGACGGAAAATATGAGGTGAAAGGCTTTACTACCTATCCGCATTACTCACGGCAGAGTCGAAATATGCAGTTTGTTTTTATAAATGGCAGATATGTAAAAAACAAAACAATAATTGCAGCAGTGGAAAACGCCTACAAAGGGACAGTAATGGTGGGAAAATTCCCTGGTTATGTGCTTGATGTGGCAATGCCGTTTGACTGTGTTGATGTAAATGTTCATCCTGCAAAAACTGAAGTAAGATTTTCTAATGACAGTGAAGTCTTTTCATCGGTTTACAAAGCAATCAAAAATGCTTTGTCCGACAGTACTGACATAAAACAGATTGATATCAGAAAAACTGTACAGCAGAAGTTCTATGTTGATACAGACAGTATAAAACAGCAGTCTTTGAATGATACATTGTCTGTAAAGCCTCAGACAGCACAGCACAATTTAAAGATAAACATAAACAAAAGTGCCGAAACCTTCAAAACAGTTTCAGCACAGGAATTCAAAGAAAAATATACAGGGGAAACCAATGTACTTAAAAGTGACAGCGGGGTTACTCCTTATACAGCTTCATCAGGATATACAGCCAAAAAACAGAGTTTGTTTATCCCGTATGAAGAACCTGAAAAAACGACAGTTAAACCTCAGGTCGCAACTGTAGAAACGGTTGCAGTAACCGAAACTGCAGAAAAACAGCCGCAGAATAACACAGAAACCGACAATGATTTTTTATATGATATTAAAGTAGTCGGGGAAATTTTCAACACATACATTTTATGTCAGACACAGGACAGCCTTGTTATTATTGATAAACACGCTGCCCACGAAAGACTTTTGTATGAAAAACTTAAAAAAACACAGAACAGTGACAATCAGATGTTGCTTGCACCTGTTGGAGTTAACCTTTCTGCCGCAGAAAAGGAAGCTGTGATGAATAATATTGAGCTTCTTGAAGAAAACGGTTTTATAATTGAAGATATGGGCCTTAATGGTGTAATGGTAAGAGCAGTTCCGCTTAATATTACAAATGATGACCCACAGAGTCTTATTGAAGAAATTGCCCATAATCTGTCGGAAGGTGATGGCAGCCCTGTTACAGAAAAACAGGAGTGGATACTCCACTCGGTAGCCTGCAGAAGTGCCATAAAAGCAGGTGATAAGGCTACTGAAACGGAACTTAAACGTCTTATTAATGATATTAAAACAGAAAAAATACCATTGTATTGCCCACACGGCAGACCTGTTATAATATCTCTTACTCAAAAGGAGATTGAAAGACAATTTGGAAGAGCGTAAAAAGATAGTTGTAATATGTGGTCCTACAGCAAGCGGAAAAACAGGGCTATCGCTTGTACTTGCAAAGAAGTTTGGCGGTGAGATTATATCTGCTGACTCAATGCAGGTTTATAAAAAGCTTGATATAGGCACTGCTAAGGCAACAAAAGAAGAACAGACGGCAGCACCGCACCATCTTGTTGATTTTCTTGAGCCGGATGAGCCTTACAATGTAGAGATTTTTACACGGCTGGCAAAAGAAAAAATTGAAGAAATTTCGGGAAGGGGCAAACTTCCTGTAATAACAGGAGGCACAGGTTTATATATAGAAAGTCTTGTTAACGGTATTACTTTTACTGAACAGGATTCCGACAAGACAGTCAGAACCAATCTGGAAAAACAGCTGCAGGAAAACGGAAAGGAATGGCTTTATGCCAAGCTTTGTGAAGTTGACCCGGAATATGCTGCAACGGTGCATCCGAATAATGCGGTAAGGGTTATGCGTGCACTGGAAATTTATTACACAACAGGTGTGACTATGACAAACCAGATTGCTAATTCCAGACCAAAGGAAAAACCTTACGATGTGCTTTTTCTTGCCACCGGTTTTACTGACAGGGCAAAACTTTATGAAAATATTGATAAGCGCGTAGACAATATGATGCAGCAGAATGTTTTGTCAGAAGCGGAGTATGTATACAAAAACAAAGATATTTTTGTAAACTCTGCCGCGGCAATAGGATATAAAGAGTTTTTTCCGTACTTCGAAGGAGAACAGACACTGGAAGAATGTGTGGACACACTAAAAAAAAGTTCCCGTCATTATGCCAAAAGACAGCTTACCTGGTTTAACAGGATGAAAGATATCAACTGGCTTTGGGTTGACGGCAAGGAAGATTACAAAAAACAGGCAGTAATGCTCACAGAAGAATTTTTGAACGGACAGTTAAAAGATGGACCAGCAGAAAACTAGAAGAAAACGTAAAAAGAATATGTTCTGGCCGGTATTGATAGGTGTATGCCTGTTGATATACATTATCATGCAATGGTATCTGATTAACCGCAATAAAATCGAAACTGTAAAAGCAACGGAAGGTTTTATCAACGACAGCATTATGTCGGTGGGGATAGTATGCAGGGATGAAATAATTATGCAGGATGCTTCTGCGGGTTATTATTACTATGCAGTGGAAAATGGTGATAGGGTTTCAAGCGGTATGCTTGTTGGTGAAGTTTATCCTACATCTGAAGATATCAATTTGATTTATCAGTCGCAGGACATAGACAAACAGATTGCAAATCTTGAAGAAGCTGAAAATTTTATGTCATCGGTAAATGTTGATATTTCCATTACACGCCGTCAATTGAGTAACTGTATGGTTGAATTTTCACGCAATCTGTCCAGAGGAATTTACAGCAATTCTTACAATGATATGTCAGACATAGCATTGCAGATAAACAAGATAAATGTTGCCATGAACCGTGAAGGTGATATGGAATCCACAAAACAGGCGCTTGTAGATCTGAACAACAGCGTGAAGAACCAGATATCACAGCCTGTTCAGACAATATACAGTTCAGTTTCAGGATATTTTACCAATACTACGGACGGATATGAAAATATTGCAAGCGTGGAAAACTTTGAAAACATATCTTATGCTGAAGGCGCTGATATACTGATGAATTCTATTGAACAGACGGACAGTAATGTGTACGGAAAAATCATAACCGACTATAAATGGAATCTGTGCACTTATGTTACATCACTTCAGGCAGAAAAACTGTATGAAGGGCAGAAGATAAGGCTTTCAATAGATGTTGAGGAACAGACTTACCAGTATGTAACGGTAGACAAAATTGTTCCTAAGGACAATGATATGGTGCTTGTGGTGCTGAAGGCATCGACAATCGGCAAAGATGCAGTGTCTGCTCGAATCAGGGAGAGCGAAATTCTTTTTTCACAGTATAAAGGTATAAAAATACCAAAATCAGCAATCAGAATTGTTGATGGTGAAATGGGCGTATATGTAAAATTCTCAAAACTGGTGCAGTTTAAAAAAATCAAGCCTGTATATCAGGATGAAAACTATATTATTTTGCCTATTGAAAATGATGCAGAAAACCAGGTGGAACTTTACGACGATATTATAGTTAAAGGAGTTAATCTTTACGATGGAAAATATTTGTAACATTAAAGAAAATGTTGAAATCATCAGATATGAAATCAACGAAACATGTGCAAAAGCAGGCAGAAACCCTGAAGATGTTTTGCTTATGGGCGTTTCCAAAACAAAAACAGCACAGGATGTTGAAGCTGCAATAAAAGCCGGCATTACTCTTTTTGGAGAAAACAGAGTTCAGGAACTTGTACAGAAATCAGAAATGTTCCAGAAATATAATGTGCCTTGCCACATTATCGGCAGCCTGCAAACAAACAAGGTTAAATATCTTCCACCTCTTACAGACTGTATTCAGAGTGTTGACAGCCTTAAACTTGCAAAGGAAATTGACAAACAGTATCTTAAAGCAGGAAAATCAGCCAATATTCTTGTTGAAGTAAATATAGGCGAAGAGGAAAGCAAAGGAGGAATTCAGCTGGAAACAGCATATGAGTTCATCCATGAAATTTCAGAACTGCAGGGGATTAAAGTTAAAGGCCTTATGTGTGTTCCACCAATCTGCGAGGGTGATCTTGTAAGAAAGTATTTTGCTCAAATGTATCAGTTATTTGTTGACATACAGTCAAAAAATGTAGATAATGTTAATATGGATATTTTATCTATGGGCATGTCTGATGACTACAAGTATGCTATTATGGAAGGCAGTAATCTTGTAAGAGTCGGTTCAAAAATTTTCGGAAAAAGAAATTATAATATATAGGAGGCTACAATGGGAGTTTTTGATAAAATTAAAAACGCATTTGGCGTAGATGACGAAGATTACGATGACGATTTTGAATATGAAGAAGAGGAAGAAGTGGTAGAAAATACCTTTAAACCTGACTTCTCTCAGAATAAAAAAGAAAAAAATGTTTCTTTCAGTACAGCTGCACCTGTTTCTTCAACTGCAGCAGCAGGTTCTCCTTTGCAGGTTGTGCTTGTTAAACCTGAAAAATTTGATGACGCAAGCGGCATTGCAGACAGCCTTAATGCAAAGAAAACTGTTGTTCTGAACCTTGAAGCAACAAGCAAGGAAGTTTCCAGAAGACTTGTTGACTTTTTGTCAGGTGTTGCTTATGCAAACAATGGCCAGATTAAAAAAATTGCAAACTCAACATTTATCATTACACCATACAATGTTGATGTCTCCGGTATCGGTTTGCTTGAAGAAATTGATACTACTTCTATCTATTAAGTATGCGAGGATATATTCCACCGCAAAACAGTGAGGAGAATGTTTTTGTAAAAAAAGCAATACATACTCTGGAACTGGCTGAAGGTTTGCAGAAACCGCAGTTTACACTGTTTATGGACCTGCGTCAGCAACAGCTTTTTGCGGCACAGGCAAACAAATATCCCGATATAAATGTTGATTATCTCTGTGGATATGATGGTGATGGTGAACGCAGAATAGCTGCAGTATATCCTGAACATTTTGATGTGGATTACCTGACCTTGCCGATAGTTGTTCTTAAAACAGAACTTAATGATGACAAGGTGTCTCACAAGGATTTTCTTGGAGCTGCAATGGGATTGAAAATAAAAAGAGAATATATGGGCGATATTCTGATAAAAGACAAACAGGCATTTCTGGTTTGTCACAGAAACGTTGCTGATATTCTTATTGATGAACTGCACGGAGTAAAAAGAAGCTCTGTAAGTTTTGAATATTGGGAAGAACCATTACAGTTTACAAAGGAATACAGCGAATATAGAACGGCTACAGTTGCATCTTTAAGAGCAGACTCTGTTGTTGCGGCACTTATGAACAAAAGCCGCACCGAAGCAGTAAAGCAGATAAAGCAGGGAAATGTTAAGTTTAATCATATGGATGTCCTGCAGTCAGATTTTGAAGTTGTTGACGGAGATATTATCAGCGTGAAACATTTTGGGAAATATAAAGTTTTTTGCGACGGAAGCAAAAGCCGCAAAGACAGAATTTTTATTAACATTGCAAAATATTAAATTCGGAGGAATTATATGTTCAACGCAAATGAAATCAGACAAATTACATTTGAAAAGGTTGTTCGTGGTTACAGACCGGAAGATGTAGAATCTTTTATGGAAAAAATTGCAGATGAGTTCGACACTCTTCTTGCAGAAAAACAGGAAATTGAAGGACAGCTGTATATTCTTGCTGAAAGAATAGAACAGTACAAATCAGAAGAAGAATCTATCAAAGCTACTCTTATCAGCGCACAGAAACTTGGCGAAAGCATTATTGCCGAATCCAGACAGAAAGCTGAAGCTATTCTTAAAGATGCAAACATCAGAAAAAATGATATTCTTGCTTCTGCTCACGAAGAATTTGCAATGTATGAAGAAAACCTTGCAAGAATCAAAAAAGAAACAAGCGATTTCAAAATCAATGTTCTCAGCATGTACAAAGACCATATTGAATCTCTCAGCAGAGTTCCTGAAATTCCAAAAGAACCTGCAGCTGTTGTTGAAGAACCTGAACAGGTTGAAGAAGTAGCAGAAGAAGCTGTAGAAACAGTTGTGGAAACAGTGGAAGAACAGCCGGCTGTTGCAGAAGAAGTTGTTGCTGAAGAACAGACAATTGTTTTTGAAAGTGAAGTTCCTGCAGAAGAAAACAACAAATTCAACAACATTTCATCATTGTTTGATTAATTAAATATATCAGAAGATTAGTGGCTTTTCGGAGACACTAATCTTTTGTACTGTACTAAGAGGTTTTAATGATTAATATTCTGATAGCTGTGGTCTGCATATTGCTGGATCAGGGCTTTAAGTATCTTGCTGTACAGCATTTGAAAGGACAGGCGGCGGTTACTGTTATACCCGGGCTTATTGGTCTGCGTTATGCTGAAAACACAGGTGCTGCGTTCAGTATTTTAAGTGGAAAAGTAGATTTTCTTATTATAATTACTGCGGTTGCACTTGCTGTTGTTGCATTTTTTATTGTTGCAAAGAAATTTGATAAAAAAATTGAAGAATTTTGTTTTGTACTCATATTCGCAGGCGGTGTAGGTAATCTCATTGACCGTATTGTTCATGGAAAAGTAGTAGACTACCTTGAATTTCTGTTCATTGAATTTCCGATTTTCAACTTTGCCGATATTCTTGTATGTTGTGGTGTAGGCCTTTATGCTGTTTATACTGTTGTGAGTGAATTTTCTTCAAAAAAGGGGAAAGCAGAGGGCACAGATGACTGACAATGTAATTCTGCACGCTACAGAAGAATGGGAAAACACAAGAATTGATGTTTTTGTATCTAAAAATACTGATTTTTCCCGCAATTCTGTTCAGCTTCTGATTGAAGAAGATAAAATATCGGTAAATGACAAATCTGTTTCCAAAAGTTACAAAATGAAAAACGGAGATGTTTTGTCAATAATTATAGAAGCAGCAAAAGATGTTGGCATTATTGCGGAAGATATACCATTGGATATCTATTATGAAGACGATGATCTTCTGGTTGTAAATAAACCAAAAGGTATGGTGGTGCACCCGGCAAACGGCAATGAAAGTGGTACATTGGTAAATGCACTGATGCATCATTGCAAAGATTCCTTGTCCGGCATAAACGGAGAAATCAGACCGGGTATTGTGCATCGCATCGACAAAGATACATCGGGGTTGCTTGTTGTTGCAAAAAATGACATTGCTCATGAACACCTTGCACATCAGTTCAAAGAACATTCCATCAACCGTATATATTATGCAATTGTGTATGGCAATGTGAAAGAGGACTCAGGTGATGTGGAAGCACCGATAGGCCGACATAAAACTGACCGTAAAAAATTCTGTATAACACAGACAAACTCAAAATATGCCTTTACACACTACGATGTGGTTGACAAGCTAAAAGGCTTTACACTTATAAAATGTAAGCTTAAAACCGGCAGAACACATCAGATAAGGGTGCATATGCAAAGTATTGGGCATCCATTGGCGGGAGACCCTGTTTATGGTCCTAAAAACTGTATAACTGAACTTAAAGGACAGGCGTTGCATGCAGGTGTGCTTGGTTTTGTACATCCGAATACAGGTGAATACATTGAATTCTCATCACCATGGCCGGACGAATTTGAACGGTTTTTAAAAAAACAAACAATAAAATAAGGTGTTTTGATTTTTTATATGAATAAAATTGAAGATATTCTTGTGGTAAGCGATCTGGACAACACATTGCTTACCGCTGAAAACGGAATTCCCGAATTCAATCTGCAGATGATAAAAAAGTTTCAGCAGCTTGGCGGCAATTTTACTGTTGCTACAGGCAGAAGCATCGAATCGGTTGCACATTATCTCGACCAGATGGAACTTTCGACACCTGCAATAACATATAACGGCGGAATTATATATGATTATAAAAGTAAAATCTTTCTTTTAAAAGAAACTTTACCTGAAAGTGCAAAGCAGGCACTGGAAATTATTAGACAGAATTTCCCCGATGTCGGCACTGAAATTATGTGTGATAACAACCGTCTTTATATGATAAGGGAAAATGCATATACATTTAAACATGTGGAAGATGAAAATCTCAGCTACGTTTGTTCCGATGTATCAAGTGTTAAAAATAACTGGATAAAGGTTTTGTTTGCGGACCGCAACAGCAGATTGCTGGAACTGCAGGAATTTTGCAGGACATTGCCTTTTGATGACATTGAATTTGTAATGTCAAATACCATTTATTTTGAAATGTTACCAAAAGGAACAACAAAAGGAACAGCACTTGCAAAGCTTTGTGACATGCTTAATCTTGATATAAAAAACACTGTTGCGATAGGTGATTATTATAATGATATTGAGTTGCTGAGAAGTGCAGGTTTAAGTGTATGTGTAGATAACGCACCTCAGGATATTAAAAACATCTGTCATGCAGTTGTGCCCAAATGTACTGATGGCGGTGTTGGTCATTTACTGGCTCAGATTATAAAATCGTGTAATACACAATAACAGGAGGATATAATGGATAAAAAATTATTACAGGAAAAAGCACTGGAAGTAAGAAAAAGCATTGTAACTGCAGTTCATGGTGCAAAAAGCGGTCATCCTGGCGGCTCTTTGTCAATTGCAGACACATTGACTTATCTTTATTTCTACAAAATGAATGTTGACCCTAAAAACCCAAAAATGGAAAACAGAGACAGATTTGTTCTTTCAAAAGGTCACACAGCACCAGCTCTTTATTCAGTTCTTGCAGAAAAAGGTTATTTTGACAAAGCAGAATTGCTTAAGCTCAGAAAAACAGGAGCATTGCTTCAGGGACATCCTGACATGAAACACATTCCTGGTGTAGATATGTCAACAGGTTCTCTTGGTCAGGGTATTTCAACAGCTGTAGGTATGGCTCTTGGCGGAAAAATCTCCAACGCAGACTACACTGTGTACACAGTTCTTGGTGACGGTGAAATTCAGGAAGGTCAGGTTTGGGAAGCAGCTATGAGTGCAGCACATTATAAACTTGACAATCTTGTTGCAGTTGTTGACAACAACAACCTTCAGATTGACGGTGAAGTAAGCAAAGTTATGTCCGTATATCCTATCGTTGATAAATTTGAAAGCTTCGGATGGAATGTTGTAACCTGTGATGCACACGATTTTGACAGTATTCACGAAGCATTTGAAAAAACAAATGAAAAGAACGGCAAACCTTGGGTAATTGTTCAGAAATCCATCAAAGGTAAAGGCGTTTCATTTATGGAAAACCTTGCTTCATGGCACGGTACAGCACCAAATGATGAACAGTATGCACAGGCAATGGCAGACCTGGAAGCTATCGGTAAAGAATTGGAGGCTAAATAATTATGGCAGATGTAAAAATGGTTGCAACAAGAGAAAGCTATGGCAATGCTCTTGCAGAACTTGGTAAAATTAACCCTGATGTTGTAGTTTTGGACGCTGACCTTGCAGGTGCTACAAAAACAGGAGTGTTTAAAAAAGTTTTTCCTGAAAGACATTTTGACTGTGGTATTGCTGAATGTAATATGATGGGTATAGCAGCAGGTCTTTCCACAACAGGTAAAATCCCATTTGCTTCTTCCTTTGCAATGTTCGCAGCAGGCAGAGCTTTTGAACAGATTAGAAACTCCATTGGGTACCCACATCTTAACGTTAAAATCTGTGCTACACATGCAGGTATTTCTGTAGGTGAAGACGGTGCATCTCATCAGTGTAACGAAGATATTGCTCTAATGCGTTCAATTCCTGGTATGGTTGTTATCAATCCATGTGACGATGTTGAAGCCAGAGCAGCAGTTTTTGCGGCAGCAGAACATGTTGGCCCTGTATATGTTCGTTTCGGCAGACTTGCAGTGCCTGTAATCAATGACGAAAACTACAAATTTGAACTTGGCAAAGGTGTTACAATGCGTGAAGGCAAAGATGTAACAATTATTGCTACAGGTCTTATGGTTTCCCGTGCACTTGATGCAGCAAGTCAGCTTGCAGCAGAAGGCATTGATGCAAGAGTTATCAATATCCATACAATCAAACCTATCGATAAAGATATTATTGTTAAAGCAGCAAAAGAAACCTCATTTATAGTTACAGCTGAAGAACACAGTGTAATCGGCGGTCTTTACAGTGCTGTTACAGAAGTTGTTGCACAGGAAGCACCTTGCAAAGTTGTTCCTGTTGCTGTTATGGACACATTCGGAAAATCAGGTCCGGCAAAAGAACTTCTTGATGTATTTGGCCTCAATGCAGCAAATGTAGTTGCAAAAGTTAAAGAAAACATTAAATAAAAATAATAAAGATAGTCCTGTTGTCAGACGGGACTATCTTTTTGTTTGTATATATTTATTTGTGAAAAATTGACTTATAATAGTAAAATTTTATATTAAATACTACAATATTGTTGTTAATTAGACAAAAATATAATATAATAATTTAAATATAAATTATTATGGAGAATTTTATGAAGAAGAAACTGTTTTTTTTCATAAATTTAATATTTGCTCTTCTGTTGTGTTCGATGACAGTTTTTGCTGAAAGTGTTAATAACAATGGAGTTTCAGCTGATACAACAGAAGTTGTTTATAATGCCCCTGATGAAATACGTGGTGTACTTGTTTCGCCGGGAGAAGACTTTGCTGTGCAAAAAGGACAAGCTGAAGAAACCGTAAAAAAACAGATTGATAACATAATCAATACTGCTGACAGTTATGGGTTGAATACAATATATCTTAACCTGCAGCACAGGGAGGGCGTTATATATAAATCCGAGTATTATCCTGCATACACATCATTTGATGCTCTCGGATATTTTATTGAACAGGCAAAAGCATATGAGTTGTATATATATGCAATTGTAAATCCGTGTTATGTTGCAGCAGGAGATATATTATTTGATTATGGATATATCTACAGCGATATACTTGTACAGAGCCAGAACAATATGAGAGAAATAGTATCTCAGTATAATATTGATGCCATTCTGGTCGAAGGCTATTACAACAGCATAACCGAAAACAGTTTTGAACAGTACAAAGCCTATTCTGCCGGTATGGGCTTTGAGCAATGGATTAAAGAAAGCCCTACAAGTCTTGTAAAAGCACTTGGAGATACAGTGAAAAAAATTAACCCTGCAGTGCAGTTTGGCCTGATTTGTGACAGTGTATGGGCGAACAGTTCAACTGTCGGTACAGGGTCTGCAACAAGCAACGATTTTGAAATGTATGTTGACGGGCATATTGATTTGCCTGTAATGATGGCGGTGTGTGATATAAACACTGTACTTGTAAAACTTCCTGGTTCGCTTACAAATAAACAGATTCCGTTCAAAACAACATTATCATGGTGGAAAAATTTTGCCTCCCAATATGACACAGATGTATGTCCCCTTATATATAACAGCAAACTTTCTACAGATGAACTCGGGTGGTCTTCGCCTGACCAGGTACTGCAGCAGCTTATTGCAATGCGCGATATCGGCGCAAAAGGTGCGGCTTTTGCATCATATAAGCATATAGAAGCCAATGAAGATGGCCATTCAAAACTTATTGAAGGTTATTTCAAAGGGTCAGTAAAAGCATCGGATGTACTTACAACTCTTACAGTCAGCCGCCCTGAACAGCTTACATATTCTACATATGAACCTGTTGTAAGTTTTTATGGTGCGTCAGACCCTAACTTCCCGCTGCTTCTTAATGGCGAAGAGGTTACACGAAATGATAAAGGTGTATTCTCACTGGAGATTGACCTTAAAGCAGGGGAAAACACCTTTGAATTTTCTCATAAAACAAAAACAGTTAAATATAACATTACAAGAAACATTAAAATTATTCAGTCGGTTTCACCTGAAGGTGCAATGACGGTAGAAGGAGACTCCACAATTCCTGTTTCTGTATATGCATATAAAAACTCTGTAGTTACAGCAACAATAAATGGAAAAACAATTCAGCTTGTTGAAAGTAATGCAGAAGATGACAGCACAGACAAAAACTCCAACTATGTGCTTTATATAGGCAACTACGCCTGTCCTTCAAGTACAGAATCAGTACAGAATATCGGTAATATACAGATTTCAGGTACATGGGAAGGAATAACACAGACAGCAACAGGAGCAAGTATTAAAATTACTGCTTTGCCGCCACCTGAAATTACAGTTGGTGAAAAAGGAAATATGGTGGAAGTAACTGCTGCACAGGCAAGAACTTATCCGTCAGGTGTAATCAATGCTGACCCTTCAGGCGACTGTTTCCCATTACCTAAAGGCAGCAGAGACTTTATTGCAAGCGATCTGCTTTCCTTTACAAGTGGCGGTAAAACATACAACTATTACGTTCTGCGTTCAGGTGTGCGCATTAATGCGGCAGATGTGAATGTACTTGGAGAAGTTGAACTTACAGCCAATAATATTACCGAAGCAAGTGTATACGGTGAAAACGGATATACATATCTTAAACTTAAACAGGATCAGCAAATGGCGTACAGGGCACATCTGCCAAACCTTGGTTTTAATACAAATGATGGTATAGGATCATTTAATTCAGGAGCAATTACCTTTACCTTCAATAATGTGGAAAATGTTTCTGAATCGGTTTCGTTTGCAGAAAACAATTTGTTCTCCTCTGCGACACTGAATAAAAATGGCAGTGATGCGGTTGTTACACTTAACTTCCACCGTGCAGGCAGATTTGCAGGTTACCGTGCATATTATCAGGATGGTTATCTGATATTCAGATTTACCAATATACCGTCATCATTGTCGGGTGCAAAAATTTACATAGACCCCGGACATGGAGGATATGACTCCGGTGCGCTGCCTATTGAAGGTATGAAAACTGAGGCTCAGATAAACCGCGAAATTGCCAATAAAGTAGCGGCAATACTTCAGGAAAAAGGAGCAAATGTCAGAGTTACAGATACTACAAACTATGTAAGTCTTTCATCCCGTGTATCAATGTCACAGGATTATTCACCGCATGTGTTTGTAAGTATTCATCAGAACTCATCAACATCTCCGTCTGCATATGGTTCGGAAGTATGGTATTTTAACCCTTATTCTGAAATTTATGCCGATAAAATTTCAGCATCATTGTCCAATTCACTTGGCACCAGGGACAGAGGTGAAAAATACGGCTGGTATCAGGTTACCACACATATGGAATTTCCGGCAGTTCTTGTGGAATGCGGGTTCCTTTCAAATGTAAGTGAATATGACAAACTTAAGGATGACTCTTATCAGAATGCAATGGCAAATGCGATTGCATCAGCGGTTGAAGCATCATTCAATGCAAAATAATTAATAACTTAAAACACATCGTCGCAAATAAAGTGGCGATGTGTTTTTTGTTTGAATTAAAAAAATAATCCGCTCATATATATACTAGCGGGTGATATAAATGGAAAACAAGGTTAAAGGTATTGAAACAGATGTAAAAAAACATAACAAAACTGAAGACAAGAAAAAATACAGAAAAAACTGTGAAAATATGTATCTGTATGTTCAGATAGTAATTTCGGTAATTATGGTTTTTTCCGCTTTTTTGTTAAAGGGAAATAACAGCAATGCATTTTATGCTGTCAGGGATGACTATAAAGCATTTTTTACCATTGGAGAAATAAAAGAAAGCAACTTTTCGTACAACAGCTTTTTAGAAAGTTTATCAGATGACATAAAGGAAAAATACCGGGCATTTACTCAGACAGTTGCGTATTTATACGGTAAAGGCAAAAATGATACTTATCCGTCTGATATTTCCTTTGAAAAATATGTACCGGAAGAAAAGGGAATAAAACCAGTAAAAGGTGTTTTAACCTCTGAATTTGGCATAAGAACCGACCCCTTTAACAAAAAAAGCAAAGACCTGCATACAGGCATTGATATTGCCGCTGCCAAAGGTACATTTATCAAAGCTTCATTCGAAGGAAAGGTTATTGAAACAGGTTATACCGATGTTGCAGGTAATTATATAAAAATTGAAACAAATGAAAACCTGCATACATTTTACGGTCATACACAATTTGTTTTTGTAAAGCAGGGAGATTATGTACTGAAAGGCCAGGTTATTGCCACTGTAGGTGATACAGGTATGGTTACAGGGCCACATCTGCATTTTGAGGTACTGTATGATGGTAACAGGGTAAATCCGGTATATACAATTGAGTAAATGTATTACTGTTTGCTTGTTATTATATTTTTTGCTCTGATATTTGATAAACTCAATATATTTCTTTATCTGCTTATCAGTTCTGTAATGCACGAAGCGGGTCATATAATAGCCTGTATTATATTGGGAACGAAACCACGGATTGAATTATCAGTTTTTGGAATTAAACTTATAGGTTATCCCCGGACAAAAGGTAAAAAATTTATTGTTTTAATAAGTGGTCCATTGATTAACCTTGCAATGGTAGCAATTTCGGTATTTTTACTGAAAATAAATTTCAGCCTGAATATTTATGTTTTTATGGTTATAAATTATGTGATTTTAATTTTTAACTGTCTGCCGGTATTTTTTCTTGATGGCGGACAGATTGTTGCATTGTTTTGCGCAGATCCAATGGTAAGAAAAACGCTTGATATAATATCTATAGCAGTTTTCTGTGTTATGACTGCAGTGTTTTCAAACAACATATATACATCAGCAGCAATGGTAAGTTTATTTATTATATATTATTTTATCAATAAGAAAACTGCATTTTAGAGAATGCAGTTTTTATTTTTTTTGGCATTGTTCAATTATGTTTGAAAAAGACATTAATATATGATATCATAAAAAGTAATGATTTTCAGGAGGAAAATATGATAGACAATAAATTGAAATCAGCCCTATTAAGCGTTCAGAAACCTGCAAGATACACAGGCGGTGAACCGGGCTGCATTGTTAAAGATAAGAATAATACAGATATCCGCTTTGCATTCTGTTTCCCCGATACATACGAAGTTGGTATGTCTCATCTTGGTTTAAAAGTTATTTATGATGCTATAAACAGACAGTCAAATCTTGCCTGTGAACGCTGTTTTGCACCATGGCTTGATATGATTGAACAGATGAAAGAAAAAGATATTCCTCTGTATGCACTGGAAAGTAAAGATCCTCTTACAGCATTTGACATTATTGGTTTTACTTTGCAGTATGAACTTTCATACACCAATGTTCTGCTTATGCTTGAACTTGCAAAAATTCCGTTCTATGCAAAAGACAGAGATGAAAGCTATCCTTTAATCTGCGCAGGCGGTCCTTGCACCTGCAATGCAGAACCAATGGCAGACTTTTTTGACTTTATGTTCCTTGGTGAAGGTGAATATCATACTGTAGAAGTATGCAACAAACTTAATGAACTGAAAAAAGCAGGAAAATCCAAACAGGAAATCCTTGTTGAACTTTCTAAAATTGAAGGTATATATGTTCCTTCACTTTATGATATTGAATATAACGAAGATAAAACAATAAAATCTGTATCTTCCAAAACTGCACCAATTCCTTGTTCAAAGGCAATTATCAGGGATTTTAAAAATCTGCCTTTCCCGACTGATGTTGCAGTACCAATGATTGGTGCAATTCATGACAGGGCAATGGTTGAAGTTCTCCGTGGCTGTGTGCGCGGCTGCCGTTTCTGTCAGGCAGGTTTTATCTATCGTCCTTTCCGTGAAAGAGATGTGGACCTTATCAATGATGGGGCAAAAGAACTTTGCAGATGTACTGGTTATGAAGAAGTTTCTCTTACATCACTTTCTACAAGCGACCATCCTCAGCTGGAAGAAATGCTTGATAAAATGATGACCTGGACAGAAAAAGAAAAGGTTAACATTGCACTGCCGTCACTGCGTGTGGACAATTTTTCGGAAAGTCTGGTAGAAAAAGTTTCCAAAGTTCGCAAATCAGGGCTGACATTTGCGCCTGAAGCGGGCACACAGCGTCTGCGTGATATTATTAATAAAAATGTAACTGAAGAAGAAATTGAAAAAACATGCAAGCTTGCATTTAAAGCAGGCTATTCAGCAGTAAAACTTTACTTTATGATGGGGCTTCCTGGTGAAACAATGGAAGACATAAAAGGTATTGCAGATACAGCAAAACGCATTATCGAATATTACTACTCCATGCCTGACAGACCAAAGGGAAGGGGCGCTGAAGTTTCCATCAGTGTGGCTTGTTTTGTTCCTAAGCCATTCACACCATTCCAGTTTGTGGCGCAGAATACTGCTGAAGAATTTAAAGCAAAACAGGCATATCTGCTTGAATGCTGTGCAAACAACAGAAGAATCAAGGTAAGTTATCACGATTCTGATACAAGCTTTCTGGAAGCTGTTTTTGCCCGTGGTGACCGTAAACTTTCAAAGGTTATTGTTGATGCATATAAAAAAGGCAGCATATTTGACGGATGGTTTGAATGCTTTAATTATCAGAACTGGCTCAGCGCTTTTGCTGAAAACGACATTGATATGGCATTTTATGCAAACCGTGACCGTAAATATGATGAGATTAACCCTTGGGATCATATCAACTACGGTGTAACAAAAGAATTCCTTATCAGGGAATATGAAAAATCACTGGAAGCAATGACTTCAAAACCATGCAACAAGCAGTGTTACAACTGTGGTGCAAATAAACTTTTAGGGAGGGCTTGTTTTGAATACAATAAGGCTTAAATTTAAAAAGACAGGTCTTTCTATTTATTATTCACAGCTTGACCTGCAGCGTGTTATGGCACGAGCATTAAAAAAATCAGGTTTACCTGTATGGTATTCACAGGGGTTTAACCCGCATATTTATATGACATTTACATTGCCTTTGTCACTTGGACATGAAAGTGAATGTGAAAGTGTAGATTTTCGTCTTAACGAAGAAATGTCTGAAGCAGATATCCTTAAAGCAATGGAAGGAACATTGCCACAGGGCATCGAGCTCGTTTCTGCAAAAGAACCTGATTATGATGCAAGAAGCATTATGTTTGCAAGATATGACATTACATTGTACGGTGAACAGAAAAAAATTGCTGATGCGCTTGACAGTTATGAAAAACTGGATCAGGCAATTGTTACAAAGGTTACCAAAAAAGGTCAGAAAGACATTAATCTTAAAGAACTTATAGGTAAAATTGAAATTACAGATAAAAAAGATGAAGAGGTTACCTTTACAGCAATTTATCCTGCAGGAACCCCATTGAATATCAATCCGCAGCTGCTTCTTGATTTTATCAAGGAGAATTATGGTGTGGAAGTTATCGATGCATTTGTAATCCGCAAAAATCTTTTTGATAAAGATATGAAAGTTCTGCAATAATACTATTTGTCAAATTATCAGAATTTTCAAGGCAAAATATGTACAATTTGTTTAAATTTTGCTTGACATTGTATATATGTTGTGGTATTATATTTAGGCGTTAGTATCTGTTGAGCCATCAACAGGGTTAATGTATAAATAAAAATAAAGCATTAAACGGGTGGTCCGCTGCTGATAATATATTATCATTTATGAACACTTGTAAAATCATGGAGGAAAAAATGGACGCAATTAAATTGATGACAGAAGGCATGCTTAAAGCTGACAAACCAGTTGTTAACGTAGGTGACACAGTTAGAGTTCACGTACGTATCAAAGAAGGCGAAAGAGAAAGAATTCAGGTGTTCGAAGGCACAGTTATTGCTAAAAAACACGGTGGTATCAACGAAACATTTACAGTAAGACGTGTTGCTTACGGTTGTGGTGTTGAAAGAGTATTCCCAATCAACAGCCCATTTGTAGAAAAAGTAGAAACAGTTCGTACAGGTCGTGTTCGTCGTGCTAAACTCTTCTACCTCAGAGACCGTGTTGGTAAAGCTGCTAAAGTTAAAGAAAAAATCAAATAATCAAAAAAAAGAAGAGGACACATGCTGTCCTCTTTTTGATTATACAGCAAAAATACATTTAAGGAGTTTGGAACAGATGAAAAAAGTTTCAATGAAAGAAATTTATGAAACAGCAGAAAGCCTGATTATTGCTTTTGTAGTTATAACAGTGCTTATACTGTTTGTTTTCCGTGCAGTTTCGGTTGACGGGGATTCCATGCTGCCAAACTTGCATGATAAGGACAGAATAATCACTACCAATTTGTTCTATAATGCACAAAAAGGTGATGTGGTGGTTGTGGATAAAAACACAAAATACGGAAAACCGCTTATCAAGCGTGTCATTGCAACAGCCGGTGATAAAATTGTTGTGGACTACAGCACAGGTGATGTGTATGTAAACAATGAAAAACTTATTGAAAATTACATTGCTGAAAAAATATATATACAGGACAGGGAAAATGTAGATACTGTTGTTCCAGAGGGATATGTTTTTGTTATGGGTGATAACCGCAATTATTCACTGGATTCAAGAGATGAAGCGATTGGTTTTATAAACGAAAAAAATATTCTGGGTAAAGCTTTGCTGCAGATTTACCCTATAAGCGATATAGGAGTTGTAAAATAAATGAAATACGACGAATTTGAAATTTTACAGGAACATAACGTAAACCATCAGCAGATACATTGGTTTCCGGGTCATATGATGAAAACACTTCGTCTTATGGAAAAGGAAGTAAAAAATGTGGATGTTGTAATTGTTCTGCTTGATTCCCGCATTCCGTTTTCCAGTCAGAACCCTGAAATTGAAAAGATTATTCAGAATAAAAACAGAATATATATTCTCAACAAGCAGGACCTTGCAGACCCGGAAATTACTGCAAAATGGATTAAATACTTTAAAGATAAAGGAACAGGTGCAATTGCTTTAAACAGCAAAACAGGCAAAAATTTCGGCTCTGTTAAAGCACAGATTGAAAAGGAACTCAGTGACCTGCTTGAAAGACGCCAGATGCGCGGTATTGAAGGTGCAAAAATACGTGCCATGCTGTGTGGTATTCCAAATGTAGGCAAATCTACATTTATTAATGGTTTCGCAGGAGAACAGAGAGCAAAAGCAGCTGACCGTCCGGGTGTTACACGCGGTAAACAGTGGATTACTGTAGATAACTTTGAACTGCTTGATATGCCGGGAGTTCTCTGGCGTAAATTTGACAACAACAACATAGCTTCAAACCTTGCATTTATTGGTTCCATTAAAGATGAAATTCTTGATATTGAAACATTGGCAATGTCACTTATTGATGAAATCAAAAATATCTATCCTGCACTGCTTATGGAAAGATATAAACTTACAGAAGCTGACCTTGAACTTGACAACTATGATATTCTTCGCAAAATTGCGCGTAAACGCGGTATGTTGCTGCCGGGCAATGAAGAAAATACAGAACGTGCAGCAATAATGATTTGCGATGAATTCCGTTCATCCAAACTGGGCAGAATTACACTTGAAAGGCCGGAAGATTATGTCTGAGTTGTACCTTTACGATAAAGCTTTAAAATCAGAATATCCGATTTTGTGCGGTGTTGATGAAGCAGGCAGAGGTCCGCTTTGCGGTCCTGTATGTTGTGCGGCAGTAATTCTGAAGGATGATTTTGTATGTGAAGAAATAAATGACTCAAAAAAACTTACCGAAAAGAAAAGAGAAAAGCTTTTTGATGTTATTATTGATAACGCTGTTGCTTACAGTATTATCATGGTAAGCCCACAGACAATTGATGAGATAAATATACTTAATGCATCGCTTTTGGGAATGAAAAAAGCTGTAAAGGAACTTAACTTAACGCCAGATCTGGTTATTGTGGATGGCAATAAAGTACCTCCGCAGATGGAAGTTGAAACAAAAGCAATAGTAAAAGGTGATGGCAAAAGCCTTTCTATTGCGGCAGCTTCAATTCTGGCAAAGGTAAGCCGAGACAGATATATGGAAAAACTTCACGAACAATATCCTCAGTATCGCCTGGATAAACACAAAGGATATCCTACAAAATTGCATTATGAACTTATTGCGGAACATGGAATACAGGATTTTTACCGAAAATCATTTTTTAAAAACAGACCGGAGCTTTTAAAATGAATATAAAAAAGCTCATAGGTGACAAAGGGGAAAGAAAAGTTGCAAGAATGTATGCCGCAAAGGGATATAAAATAATTGCCCGTAACTTTTCCTGTAAATACGGTGAACTGGATATTGTTGCACAAAAGGGTAAACAGGTTGTTGTAATAGAGGTTAAAACCCGTAAAAATGACAGCTTTGCACAGGCCAGAGAATATGTTGACTACCGTAAACAAAACAGAATCCGCAATACAGCTGACCTGTTTTTGCAGCAGCATAAACTGACAGATTGCGCAATACGGTTTGATGTGGCGGAAGTGTACACGGAAAACAACATTGTCAATGTAATTGAAGCAGCTTTTTGATAGTAAAATATAATGAAAAAAACAGAGCCGGAAATCCGGCTCTGTTTTTTTATTGCATTAATCTCTTGTCCATCCTTCACCAGTGATCTCATGGGCTGAATGTATTGTTACAAATGCAAATTTATCGGTTGTATGTACAATGTTAAGAAGTGAAGAGTATTCTCTGATATTAAAAGAAACCATGATAACTTTTTTATCAGATTTGGAATAACCGCCTTTGGCATCGAATATTGTTGTTGTTCTTTCAAGTTTCTCAATAACCTGCTGAGTTATTTCGTCAGGTTTATCGGATATGATATTTGCTACAAATGCTTTGCTGCTTCCAAGGAAAATATAATCAACAAAATATGAACATACAAATGCAGATATTATACCCAGCATTGTGATTACGAGGTCGTTGATTATAAACATACCCATGACAATAATTATGGCATCTATGGCAAAAATTACAACAGGGCTTTTTAAACGTTTGAATATTTTGCAGATTAAAAATGCAAGTATATCCACACCGCCTGTGGAACCACCACCGACAAAGGTTACCGCACAGCCTACACCTGTAAGAATACCACCGAAAACAGCGGCAAGGAAAATTGCAATGTCAGGATACTGAGAGTTTTTGATATAGAAAAAACCACCCATAAAATCAGCATTTACAATATGCATAAATACAGAAAGCATCGCCGGGTAAAACAGGGAAGATATAAAAGTTTTAAGTGCAAAATCTTTTCCCAGGAATATCAGACCGATAACAAATAAGCCCCACATTAAAACCGTAACATATGTATCAATACCTGCGTTGAATGGAAGAACTTTTTCAAGAACAATTGCAAGGCCGGAAAGCCCACCTGTTACAAGGTCGTAAGGAACTATAAATACAGCTGTGCCAAAAGCCAGAATAGCAGAACCAAGTATTACAAGAATAATATTTTTTAAGGTATTAATTATTTCTTTTTTAGTATATTTTTTAATCATACATACTCCTTATCTGTCCATTGTATAGCCTCTGCCGCTCACATAATGTACTGTATCAACAACTACGAAAGCGGCCGGATCAATAGCATAAACACTTCTTTTTACCTTTTCTACCATATCAAGATGTACAACAGTCATGATTATTTTTGTCTGTTCTCTGAGGAAACCGCTTTCACTATTTATATAACTCATGCCAACGTCAAGTTTATCCAGCAGTTCGGTACGTATTTCTTCCTGCTTCTGAGAGAATATAAATATACGTCCTGCAGATTTGCCTCTTACAAGAACTTTATCGATAATTATTGTGGAAATAAGGATAACGATAACACCATAGACGGTTTTCAGTATACCGTTTGAAACAGTTTGTGTAAGAATAACAATAAAGTCACATATGTACATTACAATTGAAACAGGTGTGCCGAATTTTTTGTTAAGTATAACACCAAGAATATCAAAGCCGCCACCTGAACCATTGCCAAGCAAAATAAGTCCGCAGCCCAGGCCGAGTATCGCGCCTGCAAGCAAGCTGCTTACAAAACTGTCTGCAGCAAGGTCGCGGAAAATATTTATTTGCAGAGTAATTTCAAGCATAAATGGAAAAATTATGCTGGTAAGAAGTGTTTTAAATACAAAATCTTTGCCAACAAATATCCAGCCCAGTAAAAAAAGAGTCAGGTTAACTATAAGAACCAGAGTTGAAACAGGAAGCGGAACAATATTTTGCAAAAGAACAGAAAAACCTGTTACACCACCTGCAGCAAACTGATTTGGAAGGACAATAAGCCCGAAAGCAGATGCAGTAAGACAACTGCCTGCAATAACCAGAAGATATGATTTGAAATTTTTAATCATAACGGTACCTCATTTATAAAATATATTAATTATTATAATTAAAAATATTGTAAAATTCTGTAGCCGATGCTACAATTTAAAATTAATAGGATAATAAGAGGTAATGTTATGGCTGTTTTGATTCCAAATGAAATAATAACTCTTTTAAAGAAATCAGGTGAAATTGAAATACATCCTGCAGGCTCAAAAGTATTTACAGAAGGCGAAGATGCGTCACATTTTTTTATTGTGGCAAAAGGCAGGGTGAGAGTATATACTGTGTCTGCAAATGGTAAAGAGAGAACAATAGAAGTGCTGGAAGCGGGAAGAATATTCGGGGACAGTTCATTCCTTCTTAATTCAAAAAGGGAAGTGACAATTGAGGCGGTAGTATCATCAGAAATAATATGTATAAAATCAGAAGAACTAATTGAAATGTGTATGAAATCACAGCAGCTTATGAGACTTGTATTTCAGCACATGGCAGATACATGTAACTATCTGACGCATCAGATTATACAAAGCAGCCATTACGACAGCACACAGAAAGTAGCGGATTTTTTGTTTAATGAATCAAAAATAAGAAAACAGGATATTTTACCTTATACTCACGAAGAAATAGCTGCATCCACATCTCTTAACAGAGTTACAGTTTCAAGAATAATTTCTAAATTAAAAAACAGCGGTATTGTGAATGTAAAATATGGTTATATTGAAATATCGGACAGAAAAGCGCTGGAAAAACTTCTTCCTGATAAATAAAAACAGGCATATGTGTCAGCATTTAAGCTGATACATATGCCTTTGGCTTTATATTATTTGTAAAGAAGGAATTCTTCGGGAATGTATTTATAAATTATTCTTTCCATAAATTCCAGTGAAAATACATCCTGAAACGCCCTTACACCATGAGAAGCTGCCATTTCTGCAGTGTAGTCAGCAAGCAGATAATTTCTTACATTTGCATAATTGGCATCATAATGGGTAACAGTTGGTACAAATTTAGGATTTTCAATGGTAATTTTGTAATTGTCCTCCAAGTCGGTATAAGTTTTTACAATGTCAAACATGAACATACCGCCAAGCATATTGTTTGCTGCAGACTGCGCCGAAATAAAATTGCCAAGAGAATAGCAGACAATGGTTCTGTGTCCGTTATCAGGGTTTTCAATCCATTCAACAGTCTGAATTACATGAGGATGTGTACCTATAATAGCATCAACGCCGAATTCATTAAGCTTCTGTGCAATTTCATGCTGTAAAGGGATTGTCTGGTTGGTGTCTTCATAACCCCAATGGCAGGAAGCAATTACAATATCAGCATTTTCTTTTGCAATTTTTACCTGACGTTCAATTGTTTCGTAATCACTTGTAGATACAACCTTAGGGCAAGTTTCATCATAGATGGACAGTCCGTTTGTATACATGGTATACGCCACAAAAGCTACTTTTACACCTTTGACATCCATATACTTGATTTCGTTTGCGTCATCTCCGGTATAAAAACCAAAATATTCAATATTATCAAACTGCGACCAGAATTCAAGGGATGAACGAATGCCGTCAGGACCTTTGTCATAAGAATGGTTATTGCTCATTCCAATTGCATTAAAGCCCATATCAACAACATGCTGACCAAGCTCTACAGGGGATGAAAACTGTGGGTAATGGGATGGTTTGTATGCGTCATTTACAAGAGTTTCCTGATTGATAAACCTGATGTCAAAATCATCAAAATAGTTTTCAATATTTTTATATGCATAATCAAAATCATAACTGTTTCCGCCTGCACGCTGCTGAGCCTGAAGGTAGATAGTTCCATGAATCAGATTGTCGCCAACACCTATAAAGTGCACTGTTTCTGCAGGTTTTATTGTTGGCTCAGGCGTTGGTTCAGAAGTAGGTTCCGGTGTGTTATTTGTAGTTACGAAAATAACACTCATATCATCAAAACTGAAAAATGTATCATAAAAGATAAAACCAAAAGTAAGAACGAGGACAATTCCAAGTGTAATAATTAATTTTTTTCTGTTTTTCAATATAATCACCTCGTGATAAATAGCTAAAAATATTTTACATTAAAACATCTTCATAATCAATCATTAAACTGATTAAAATTGAATTTGTCAGAAACATAATTAAATGCCGTGTCTGTTAAAAACAGAAACACGGCACTTTTGTTTAATTATGGATAGAATCTTCTTTCGGTGAATGTCCGAAATAAGAACGATAGGCGCGGAAAAATGCAGAGTAGTCAGAAAAACCACAGGTAAGACAGGCAGCCCCTGCAGATTCACCGCGTTGAATCATAGCACGGGCAGCAAGCAGGCGTTTTATTCTTACATATTCTGTCAGAGATGAGCCTGTTGCATGATGGAATACTCTGCGGATGTGCGACTGACTGAGATAAAAATGCTCAGCAATACTTTGCAGTGAAATGTGTTCAAAAAGGTGTTCATTAACATAACTCACAAGCTGGCTTGGCAATCCCTGTTCAGGAGTATGACGGATAGAAGTAAGTTCGTAAACACCATTCAGTGCGGTTAAAAACATAAGCAGCCGTCCCAAAATATTAAGGCGTATATCACTTACATTTTCAAAACTGAAATCGTCAAATGCCTTTCTCAGTTTTTCAAAACGTGCATCATCTCCCGCAAAGCGGTTCATCTGACCTAACGGGCGTTCAACAAAGGGACGCAAAAGCCATAGGTGCGGGTCGGCAAGCTTGATGAGCAAAGGTGAAAAATGAATGGCGATTCTTTCGTATGGCTGTTCAGGATTTATCATAAGTTTATGAGCTTCAGAAGCACGGATAATAAAAATATCATTAGGTTTCAGAGGATACTGGTTGCCTTCAACCATATAGCTGCCACTGCCTGAAATTATAAAAAAGACTTCCATCCATTCATGTGCATGCATTGAAAAATCATCGGGATATGGAATATCGTCGATGGTGTGATGACTGTAAATTTCGTTGTCTTTGTATGTAAAAATCTGGGACATAAAACCACCTTTAAGCTTTTTTATTAATATAACACACCAGTGATCAGATTTGCAATGTTTTTAAGTATTTTATGCAATTCCATTGTAATTTGTGATTAGGTAAAATAATAGTAAATAATAAATTTTTAATATGGAAAGGAATGTAATTATTATGGTATTGAATCTTCGCGAAAAGTTCCGCTATGCAATCGCTTGTCCTACAAGTATGGGTGTTCGTATTACACCTGACAACCGCATGGCTGTTCACAACAGCAATCATTATTATATGCAGGCAACAAGTGCAGAATCCAACGTTCTCAATGTTGCATCTTCACTTGGCAATGAATGTCTTGTACTTACAAAATTTGTAAAAGGCAGCCCAATTGCACAGTTTATCAAAAGTGACCTTCGTTCCCGTAACATCAACTATGAAGGTGTAGAAGTTGACCAGGGTGGTCCATGGGGTTACCGTCATCAGTTCAATATTGCTGACAGCGGTTTCGGCATGCGTGCACCACGAGTATGGAACGACCGTGCAGGGGAAGTAGGCCGTACACTCGATGCTTCTGAATTTGATTTTGACCGCATCTTTGGAGAAGAAGGTGTTGCTATCCTTCACATTTCCGGTCTTATTGCAGCAATGAGCCCGGAAACAACACAGTTCTGCCTTGCTTGTGCAGAAGCTGCTAAAAAATACGGTACATTGGTAAGTTTCGACCTTAACCACCGTGCAACATTCTGGAAAGGCCGTGAAGAAGAACTTCATGCTGCATTCCACAAAATTGCTTCTGTTGCAGACATTCTTGTTGGTAACGAAGAAGATTTCCAGCTTTGCCTTGGTTTCAAAGGTCCTGAAGCAGGCGGTAAAGACATCCTGGGTAAAATTGAAAGTTTCAAAGGCATGATCAGCGAAGTTATGGTTAAATATCCAAACGCTAAAGTTTATGGCACAACACTCCGTCAGGTTATCAGCGCTAACGAACATATGTGGGGTTGTCTGCTCCATGCTGATGGCCAGTGGTGCGTTGAAGAACCACGTCAGATTCAGGTTATGGACCGTATCGGTGGTGGCGACGGTTTTACAGGCGGTCTGCTTTACGGCCTTCTTAAAGGTTGGGAACCGGCACAGTGTGCACAGTTTGGCTGGGCAACAGGTGTTCTTGCAGCAAGCAGCCTTAATGACTATGCACAGCCAGCAGATGAAAAACAGGTTTGGGACATTTACGCAGGTAACGCACGCGTACAGAGATAATTAAAGGAGATTTCTTATCATGAAAAAAGCAGATATAGGTATGATTGGCCTTGCAGTTATGGGGCAGTCCCTGGTTCTTAATATGGAATCAAAAGGTTTTACAGTTGCTTGTTACGACCTCAATCCTGAACAGAGCGTTAAAGGCTTTGTAGAAGGCAGAGGTGCAGGAAAAAACCTTATTGGTGCATACAGCCTTGAAGAATTTGTTCAGAGCCTTGAAAAACCACGCAGAGTTATGATGATGATTCGTGCAGGTAAACCTGTTGATGATTATATTGAAAAGCTTATTCCTCTTCTTGAAGAAGGCGATATTATCATTGACGGTGGCAACAGTCATTTCCCGGATACAATGCGTCGTACAGCTTATGTTGAAAGCAAAGGTTTGCTTTATATCGGCAGCGGTGTTTCCGGCGGTGAGGAAGGTGCTCTCAAAGGCCCAAGCATGATGCCAGGCGGCTCACCTGCAGCATGGCCACATGTAAAACCTATTTTCCAGAGCATCTGTGCAAAAGTGGAAAATGGTGATGCATGCTGTGACTGGGTTGGCGAAAATGGTGCAGGTCACTTTGTAAAAATGGTTCATAACGGTATCGAATACGGCGATATGCAGCTTATATGTGAAGCATATCAGCTTATGCGTGATGGTCTTGGCATGTCCAATGAAGAAATGCATGAAGTATTTGCTGAATGGAACAAAGGTGAACTGGACAGCTATCTTATTGAAATCACTCGTGATATTCTTGCTTACAAAGATGAAAAAGGTGAATACACTGTAGATAAGATTCTTGATACAGCAGGCCAGAAAGGTACAGGCAAATGGACAGCAATCTCCGCTCTTGACGAAGGTGTGCCACTTACACTTATCGGTGAAGCAGTATTTGCTCGCTGTCTGTCTGCAATGAAAAACGAACGCGTTACAGCTTCAGCTGTATTCCCAAAAACAGTTCCTGCTTTTGAAGGTGACAAGGCTGAATTTATTGAAGCTGTAAGAAAAGCTCTTTATGCTTCCAAAATTATTTCATACGCACAGGGTTATACACTTATGCGTACAGCTGCTAAAACATATAACTGGAACCTCAACTATGGCGGTATTGCACTTATGTGGCGCGGCGGTTGCATTATCCGCAGTGTTTTCCTTGGAAAAATCAAAGAAGCTTATGATAAAAATCCTGAACTTGAAAATCTGCTTCTTGACGATTATTTCGGTCAGGCAATTAAAGAACTTGTTCCTGCATGGAGAGAAGTTGTAGCATATGCAGTTAAAGCCGGTATTCCAATGCCTGCATTTTCATCTGCACTCAGCTACTTTGATGGTTATACATCTGCAAAACTTCCGGCAAACCTTCTTCAGGCACAGAGAGACTACTTTGGTGCACATACTTATGAAAGAATTGATTGCCCACGCGGTGAATTTTTCCACACAGACTGGACAGGTCATGGCGGCGGCACATCCGCAAGCAGCTACAATGTTTAATTATAAGGGTATTATAGCGCTGGATCTTGACGGAACACTGCTTGATTCCCGTAAAGAATTGTCACAGACAAATAAAGACACACTTGCTCAGGCGGCTCAGGCCGGCTGGGCAGTTGTGCCTACAACAGGACGTTTTTACGGAGCTATTCCGCAGATTGTCAGAGAACTGCCGTTTATTCGTTATGCAATTACCGTAAATGGGGCAGAAGTTGCCGATGTTACATCAGGGGAAGTTATTTATAAAGCAGAAATTCCTTATGAACAAGCTGTTGAAATAATGGCGTTTATGGATAACTATCCGTTGATTTATGACTGCTATCAGGCAGGTGAAGCATTTATGACTGCGGAAATGAAAGAGCATATTGATGAAATGACTGAAGAAGTTCAGTATCGTAAGATGCTTAAAGAACTTCGACAGCCTGTTAATGAACTTAAAGCTTTTCTTATGGATAAAAAACAGAATATCCAGAAAACTCAGTTTGTAACAAATGAACCTAATGTTCAGAAACAACTGTTGGAAATTCTGCCGCAGAAATTCAGTGATATTGTAATTTCGGTAACAGCAAAAAACAATGCAGAGATAAACAATGTCAGAGCGAATAAAGGCGAGGCTTTATGGGCATTGGCAGATTATCTTGGTGTGCCAAGGGAAAATACTGTTGCGTTCGGTGATGCAGCAAATGACCTGTCTATGATAAAAGCGGCAGGCACAGGTATTGTGATGGCAAATGCCAGCGAAGAAGTAAAATCAGTAGCTGATTATATTACACTGTCCAATGATGAAGACGGTGTGGCTTTTGGTATAAAAGAAATTTGTTTGAAATAATATATATTTTTTAAAAGCAGGTGATTGATATGAATTACAACTTGAAAACAGACCTCACAGGCAAAACAGCTGTAGTTACAGGCGCAGGTGGCATACTTTGCGGTATGTTTGCAAAAGCTCTTGCTGCTGCAGGTGCTAAAGTTGCAGTGCTTGACCTTAATGAAGATGCTGCAGGAAAAGTTGCAGAAGAAATCCGTTCAGAAGGCGGCATTGCAAAAGCTTACAAATGTAATGTTCTGGAAAAAGAATCACTCGAAAACTGTCATGCACAGGTTTTAGCAGACCTTGGCCCATGTGACATCCTTATTAATGGTGCAGGCGGCAACAATCCTCGTGCAACAACAGATATGGAATATTATATGCCTGGCGACATCGATGCAGATACAAAAAGCTTTTTTGATCTTGATCAGAGCGGTGTAGAATTTGTATTCAACCTTAACTTTATCGGTACATTGCTGCCAACACAGACATTTGCAAAAGACATGCTTGGCCGTGAAGGATGTACAATTCTTAATGTAAGTTCTATGAATGCTTACACACCACTTACAAAAATTCCTGCATACTCCGGTGCTAAAGCAGCTATTTCCAACTTTACACAGTGGCTTGCTGTTCATTTCAGCAGAGAAGGTATCCGTGTAAATGCTATTGCTCCAGGATTCTTCTCAACAGCTCAGAACAAAGCATTGCTCTGGAACGAAGACGGTACACCAACAGCACGTACCGGCAAAATTCTTGCAGCAACACCAATGGGCCGTTTTGGTGAAGCAGAAGAACTGCTTGGTGCACTGTATTTCCTTGTAGATGAAAAAGCATCTTCTTTTGTAACAGGTATCGTTATTCCTGTTGATGGTGGTTTCAGCGCTTACAGTGGCGTATAAGCCGGAGGTTTTCCATGGAAAAATTTATATATGCTAAAGATGAACATGGCCTCAGCAGAGAAGAAATCCGCGATGCTCTTCTTGCAAGCATTGAAGGCCGTACATTGAACCACGCTCTTATTATTCCGCCGGATTTTACACGTTTTCATTCCAATGCCGGCTACATCACAAATGTTTATTACCATGCGCTGACTGAAATGGGATGTGAAGTTGATATTCTTCCTGCGCTTGGTACACATGTGCCTGTAACAGATGAAGAAATTGACATTATGTTCGGAGATATTCCGCATGATAAATTTATTCCTCACAACTGGCGTACAGATGTTGTAAAACTTGGTGAAGTTCCTGTGGAATATGTGGAAAAAGTTACAGAAGGGCTGTGGCATGAAAGTGTTGCAGTTGAAATAAACCGTCTTGTTATGGACGAAAAATATGACATTATTATTTCACCGGGTCAGGTTGTACCACACGAAGTAATCGGTATGGCAAACCATTCCAAAAACCTGTTTGTAGGTGTTGGCGGCAGCCAGATGATTAATTCCAGCCATATGGTTGGTGCAGTTTACGGCATGGAACGTATGATGGGTAAAGACCATACACCTGTACGTAAAATTCTTGATTACAGCCTTGAAAAATATCTTAAAGACAGACCAATTATTTTTGTTCTTACAGTATGTACAGCACCTGGCGGTAACATCCGTACACATGGTTTGTTTATCGGCGATACACGCAAGGTTCTGGAAGCTGCAATTGAACTTGCACAGGAAAAGAACATAGACTTTGTTGAAACAGGCATTAAAAAATGTGTTGTTTATCTTACTCCGGATGAATTCAAAAGCACCTGGCTTGGCAATAAAAGTGTTTACCGTACAAGAATGGCTATTGCTGATGGCGGTGAACTGCTTGTTCTTGCACCGGGTATTGAACGTTTTGGTGAAGATGGTGTTGTTGACCAGCTTATCAGAAAATATGGTTATCGCGGCCGTATAAATACACTGGAACAGTTTGAAAAAGCTGAAAATCAGGACCTCAGAGACAATATGGGGGCAGCAGCACACCTTATTCATGGTTCTTCCGATGGCCGTTTCAAAATTACTTATGCAGTAAAAAATATCACTAAAGAAGAAGTTGAAGGTGTAGGTTTTGCTGCAGCAGATTATGATGAAATGGTTAAACGTTATGACCCTGAAAAACTTCAGTACGGCTACAACACTTTACCTGACGGTGAAGAAATTTACTATATTCCAAACCCTGCACTGGGTTTGTGGATCAATAAGGAGAAATTCTGATGAAACCATTTATGAACGAAGATTTTCTTCTCAGCAATGAAGTGTCTCAGAAACTGTTTCACCAGTATGCTGAAAATTGTCCTATTATAGACTATCATAACCATCTGTCTCCAAAGGATATATTTAACCGCCGCAAATATGAAAACCTTACACAGCTGTGGCTGGAAGGCGACCATTATAAATGGCGTTGCATGCGTGTTTGCGGTATCAGTGAAGAATATGTAACAGGCAATGCACCTGAATGGGATAAATTTTATGCTTTTGCAAAAATTATGCCAAGGCTTATCGGCACACCTGTTTATCACTGGGCACATCTGGAACTTCAGCGTTATTTTGGCATAGATACACCACTTACCGAAAAAACAGCTGAAGAAATCTGGAACAAAACCTGTGAAATGCTTAAAACAGAAGGCTTTGATGCAGTTTCATTGCTTGACAGAATGGCAGTTAAAGTTCTATGTACCACAGACGATCCTGCGGACAGCCTTGAATGGCATACAAAACTTGCAGCAGAAGATATGCCTTTCTGCACATTGCCTTCATTCCGTCCTGACAGATTTCTGCATATAGATCAGGCACCTTGGATGACTGCCATTGAACAGCTTGGTGATAAATATGGTGAAATCACAGACTGGAACAGTCTGCTTGAAGCACTCAGAAAATCACTTGATTTCTTCTGTAAAACAGGATGCCGTGTAACAGACCATGGGTTTATCCATTTCCGTTATGCTCAGGGCGATGCAGCACCTGTTATGGATAAAGCACTTAAAGGTGAAAAACTTACTGAAGAAGAAATCAGTGTATATCAGGGTGCATTGCTCAGATTCCTCGCAGAAGAATATGCAAAGAGAGATCTTACAATGCAGCTGCATCTTGGACCAATACGCAATAATTCACCTAAATTGTTTGCTTCATTTGGTGCAGATGCAGGTGGTGACAGCATTGGTGAAGCTACCAATCCATTCCAGCTCAGTGCATTTTTGAGTGATATTGATAAAGCAGGGTATCTGCCAAAAACTATTTTATACAACCTTAACCCTGCCGACAGTGCAATGCTTTCCACTATGGCTGTAAACTTTGCAGCTGATGGTGCAAAGGTGCAGTATGGTGCAGCATGGTGGCTGCTTGACCATATACGCGGCATCAGTGATCAGATTGATCAGCTTATGGAAACAGGTTTGCTTTCCGGTTCTGTAGGTATGCTTACAGACTCCAGGGCATTTACATCATTTGCACGTCATGAGTATTTCCGTCGTATTTTATGCGAAAAACTTGGTAAACTTGTTGTAGAAGGACAATACCCTTGTGATATTGAAACTCTTGGTGAAATTGTAGAGAATATCTGCTGGAAAAATGCAGTAAAATATTTCGATTTTGATGTAAAGTAATATAACTTTACATCAAAAACTAAAAAAATAATGAACTCCGAAGGTAAAATATTGCTTTCGGAGTTTTAATTTGTCTTATTTTATAGATTTATCATACATTTTGGAGTATAATATATTAAATATTTCATTACAACGAGGTATAAAATATGAGACAGATAGTTAACATCAATGAAGGCTGGATGTTTTCCAAAGTCAACTCTGCCTGGGAAATGGTGGATTTTCCGCATACATGGAACGGATATGACGGACAGGATGGCGGTGATGACTATTTCCGTGGAACATGTATGTACTCAAAACCTGTTCGCAAAATGCTGTTGCCTAAAGCGGATAAATATTACATAGAATTTCAGGGTACAAACTCTGAAGCAGTGTTATATATAAACAGGGAAGAAATCAGCCGTCACAGAGGCGGATATTCAACCTGGAGAGCAGATATTACCGAAGCGTTGTCACGGGACGAAATTTCCACTGTTCTGGTTAAAGTTGATAACAAGGTTACAGAAGATATGTATCCTTGTGAGATGGACTTTCCGAACTATGGTGGAGTATACCGTGATGTTAATATAATCTGTGTAAACAATGCTCATTTTGATCTTGAATATTACGGCTCTCAGGGAATTAAAATTACACCTGAAATAAACGGCACAAATGCTGATGTCGAGATTGAAGTTTATCCGAAAAACATAAAATCTGAACAGAAACTTGTTTATGTAATCAAATCAGCTGATGGCGAAATTCTGTATGCAAAAGAGCTTTCATATAACGAAACAAAAACTGTTATTACAATTGAAAACGCACATCTGTGGAATGGTGTGAAAGACCCATACCTCTACACAGCAGAAGCCTATATCACCGAAAATGGTGAAATAGTTGATAATGTTTCCGTTAAATTTGGTTGCCGCAGTTATCACCTTGATGCTGACAAAGGTTTTATTCTTAACGGAGAGGTTTATCCTCTTTATGCTGTTGCACGTCATCAGGACAGATGGAGCTATGGCAATGCTTTGATTAAATCTGATATGGACGAGGATATGGCACTTATTTGTGAACTCGGTGCAAATGCGGTAAGACTTGCGCATTATCAGCATAATCAGTATTTTTACGATTTATGTGACGAAAAAGGTCTTGTAGTGTGGGCTGAAATTCCATATATTAACAAACATATTCCTGCAGCAAAAGAAAGCACACGTTCACAGCTTAAAGAACTTGTTGTACAGAATTATAATCATCCTTCCATTATAGTGTGGGGGCTTTCCAATGAACTCAACCTTGAAGATGATTACGAAGATATGACAGAAAATCATAAATATCTTAACGATTTATGTCACAGTCTTGACTCTACACGCCTTACAGTAATCGGCAGTATTGCATCAACACCTGATACTGACCCGTTTATCCGTATTACCGATGCAGTAGGTTACAACCTTTACTACGGCTGGTACGGCGGAAAAATTGAAGACAATGGCATATGGCTGGATAATTTCCACAAGAACAATCCTGATAAGCCTATAGGTGTGTCAGAATATGGATGTGAATCACTTGACTGGCATAGCAACAACCCTGTTGCATGGGATTTTACCGAAGAATTCCACGCACATTTTCACGAAGAACTTATAAAACAGCTTTATACCAGAGATTATCTGTGGATAAGAATATGTTGGAATATGTTTGACTATGCTGCTGACGGAAGAAATGAAGGCGGCAAACCCGGCCAGAACCGTAAAGGTCTTGTTACTATCGACCGCAAATATAAAAAAGATGCATTCTATGCTTATAAAGCCTGGCTTTCCGATGAACCTTTTGTTCACATTGGCGGCAAACGATATGTTGACAGAGCGGAAGAGGTTACAAAAGTTACGGTTTATTCCAACCAGCCTGAAGTTGAACTTTTCGCAAACGGGGTTTCATTAGGCAAGCAGACAAGCGATGAGCATTTCTTCTATTATGATGTACCTAATACAGCTGATGTAACACGTCTCAGAGCGGTTGCGGGCAGTTGTGAAGATACAAGTAAAATCAATAAAGTGAGCCAGCCAAATCCGGAATATATATTCAAAAAATAACATTGTAACAAATACAGATATCCCTTTATATGTTTAAAGGGATATTTGTTTTTTATTGTCTCTTGAAATTAAGTATTAAATCTAATATAATAATAAAGTTATAAACTTAAAAGGAATGTTACAAATGAAAGATTTAATGAATACAGCATCATACCATTTCGATCTTCCGCAGGAACTTATTGCACAGACTCCTGCAATTCCTCGTGACAGCTGTAAATTATTATATGTAGATAAAAATAATGTTGGTAACTATCAGGACAAAGTTTTTACCGATGTGCTTGATATTCTCAAAGAAGGCGATGTGCTTGTACTCAACGATTCTAAAGTGCTGCCTGCGCGTCTTTACGGCAACAAAACAACAGGTGCACACTGTGAACTGCTTATGCTTAAACAGAAACAGCAGGATGTATGGGAATGCCTGGCTAAACCGGGTAAAAGACTCCGCAACGGTGACAGAATTGTATTCAGTGACAGCTGTTTAACTGCTGAAATTGTAGAAACACTGGAAAACGGCAATAAAATAGTCAGATTCTTATATACAACACAGACACTGTTTGAAGCTCTGGATATTGTTGGCAAATTGCCTTTGCCGCATTATATTACAAAAGAACTTGAAGACGGTTCTCTGTATCAGACTGAATATGCTAAAATTCTTGGTTCTGCAGCTGCGCCTACAGCAGGCTTGCATTTTACACAGGAATTGATGAAAGCACTTGAAGAAAAAGGTGTGATTATCAAATATATTACCCTGCATGTAGGTTTGGGCACATTCAGGCCGGTTAAAACTGATAATATTCTTGAACACGAAATGCACAGCGAATGGTTTACCATTCCTCAGGATACAGCAGACGCAGTAAAAAAAGCAAAAGAAGAGGGAAGACGTGTTATTTCTGTAGGGACCACAAGTACAAGAACTCTTGAAAGCTGTTATAAATTTCATGGGGATATAAAAGCCTGCAGCATGGATACAAATATCTTTATCTATCCGGGTTATGAATTTAAAGCAATTGATGGGCTGATTACAAACTTTCACCTGCCTGAAAGCACACTCATTATGCTTGTAAGTGCATTGGCAGGTTATGAAAACTGTATGGAAGCATATAAACATGCGGTTGAACAGAGATACCGTTTCTATAGTTTCGGCGATGCAATGATTATTCTTTAAGAGGTAAAAATGTCATACAAACTTATTAAAAATGTAAACACAGCAAGAAGAGGGGAATTTACAACAGTACATGGTACAGTACAGACTCCTGCTTTTATGAATGTTGCTACAACCGCAGCAATCAAAGGTGGTCTTTCTACAAAAGACCTTGAAGATATACGCTGCCAGGTTATGCTTTGCAACACATATCATCTTCATCTGAGACCTACAGACAAAATTGTTCACGATTTAGGTGGTCTGCATCAGTTTACTAACTGGAAAAGACCTATTCTTACAGATAGCGGTGGATTTCAGGTTTTTTCACTTGCAAAACTGCGCAAAATTAAAGAAGAGGGCGTATATTTTTCATCCCATATTGATGGCAGAAAAATTTTTATGGGTCCTGAAGAAAGTATGCAGATTCAGTCAAATCTTGCATCTACAATTGCAATGGCATTTGACGAATGTGTAGAAAACCCTGCACAGTATTCCTATTCCAAAGACTCTTGTGCAAGAACAACACGATGGCTTAAGCGTTGTAAAGCGGAAATGGACCGTCTCAACAGCCTTGAATCAACAATTAACAAGAAACAGATGTTGTTTGGTATTAACCAGGGTTGCTGTTTTGATGACCTGCGTGTTAACCATATGAAAGAAATCCGTGAACTTGACCTTGACGGTTATGCAATCGGCGGTCTTGCCGTTGGTGAACCCAAAGAAGAAATGTATCATGTTATTTCTGTTGTTGAAGAACATATGCCTAAAGATAAAATACGTTATCTTATGGGTGTAGGCACACCTGGCAATATTCTTGAAGCAGTACGACGTGGTGTTGATATTTTTGACTGTGTAATGCCAAGCAGAAATGCCCGCCATGGACATCTGAATACATGGAATGGCATTATCAACATCAAAAATGCAAAATATCAGCTTGATACAGAACCAATTGACCCTGAATGCGATTGTCCTGTATGCAGAACATATTCCAAAGCATATATCCGTCATCTTTTTAAAGCTGATGAAATGCTTGCAATGCGTCTTGCGGTAATGCATAATCTGTATTTCTACAACAATCTTATGGAAAAAATCAGAGCATCACTTGATAATGATACATTTGAAGAGTTTTACAGAAGATATGTAGATTTGCTGGATACAAGAATTTAAATTATTGCATTTATTGTAAAATAATGATATAATTATATTTAGTCTATAATGGAGGTAGAAACGTTATGTTTATGTTAGAAACAACTGCAGCAACAACAGGTTCTATGATTGTTAGCATGGTTCCTTTCCTTCTTATCATTGCTGTTATGTATTTTATGGTTATCCGTCCACAGAAGAAAAAGGATAAACAGATGCAGGAAATGAGAAGCAGCATTGAAATCGGCGATACAGTTACAACTATCGGCGGTATTGTTGGTATCGTAGTTTCCATGAAAGAAGATACTCTTGTTGTTGAA
Organism: Oscillospiraceae bacterium; assembly: GCA_015067215.1. Lineage (GTDB taxonomy): Bacteria > Bacillota > Clostridia > Oscillospirales > Ruminococcaceae > RGIG3102. Next base: position 62,096 of record SVMW01000003.1, read on the forward strand.
ACTGGCACAGGCAGCTCCAAAATCCGTTTTAAAAGATGGGCTGTTTCTGAAGTTGCAAAACTTAAAGTTGACTAATCAGGCAATTTAAAAGAATTAAAACACCTTTTACCGAATAGAATGTATTGAACATTCGGTAGGAGGTGTTTTTTTGTTTTATCGCATATTAAAGGGAAATGCAGAAACCATCAAAATTATTTCAAAGCTTTTACTGATGGTTACAGTGTGTCTTGTTACAGTTATCCTGTTGTTTTGTGCAGCAGCTTTTGCAATATCAAATATTGACTTTACCTATGAATCACTTCCTGTTATTATTGCTTCAATTTTAAGCATTGCGTCTGCTTTTGACGGTTTCGTGATATCAAAGATATTCAAGAAAAACGGTTTGTTTTGGGGCGTTTTTGCGGGTGCTGTTATATTTGCGTTTATTTTTATAATATCTTTGAAATCAGGAACATTTAATGTGACGTCCGATTTTTTCACCAAGATGGTCATTTGCATTATAGCAGGTGCTATTGGTGGAATTACAGGAGTAAATGTAAATTAGTGCAGGTTATTGAAATGGTAAACAAAACGAAAGAAAGCAGAAAACAGGCAATAAAAGCAGAAAAATATATTTTATTATTTCTGTTGATCTCTTATATTTCAGGTGTATGTTCCGGATGTTATTTTGTTCTGAGCAATAAAGATAATGCTTTATTCACAAGTTACATTACAACAGGAGATGCAATAAATGTCGGTATATTTTTCATACTCTCATTGTTGTTGAAGTATTCAGGAATACTAAGTGTACTGCTATACTTTTTACCTTTTTTTTCAGGAATTCAAAATTCAGCAAATTACTGCAACTATCTTTTAATGGATAATATTCCTGTATACAGTATTATATCTGATGCAATAAAAGATACCGCAATCGTATTGTTACTGATTTTATATATTATTGTAATACTATCCCAGATACTAAACAGAAAATTTAATATAAAAAAAGACCTTAAATATTTTTTATTGTATTTTTCGGGGATGACAGTTATATATATTATTGATTATATTATTACTACTGTTGTTTTTTAGGCTTTTTAAAGGTGGCAAGAGGGGAGCTTTTTGCCGCTTTTTTAATTGCTTCGTCAGAAATATGTGTGTAAATTTCTGTAGTCGAAACATGTTCGTGCCCTAATATTTCTTTTAATGCAAGCATATCGGCATTACCGGAACGGTATAATAATGTTGCTGCGGTATGACGAAGCTTATGAGTGGAAAAACCCATCTGACTTAAGCCGGAACGCTGAAGACATTCTTCCACAACCTGTTCAATTCGTCTGGTTGACATACGTTTTTTAGTTCTCTTTGATATAAACAATGCAGGTTCAGAAGCAGGGGATACAATTGTATTTCGGACATCAAGATAATCATTTACGGCCGAAATACAGGCGTTATTAAGATAAACAAAGCGTTCTTTGTTACCTTTACCGATAATTCTTAATACATCATTGTTAATGTCTTTGATATCTATGCCTGCCAGTTCAGACAAACGCATGCCACAGCTTAAAAATAACAGAATTATGCAGTAATCACGTTCTGAAAATGCACTTTGTGTATTATTTAACAATTCAATACTTTGTTCCAGGGACAGATATTTAGGCAACCTTTTTTTCATTGCAGGCATTTCGATATCATCGGTAGGATTGTTGTCCAGTTGATTTGTTTTACTTGTAAGATACTTGTAATATCCGCGCAGACTGCTCATTTTACGGGCGCGTGATGCAGCTGAGTTATTGCGTACGTTGGTTACAAAATATAAGAATTCAAGTATATCTGTTTTGGAAATCTTTGAAATAAATTCAAGGTCAATACCTGAAATGTCAACTGCATCAATTGTATCATTATCGATACAATTATTTCTGCGTTGAATCATATATCTGAAGAATAATTGTAAATCAATAAAATATCCTTCGACAGTACGTGCAGACAAACCTTTGATAGTCTGAGAATAATAAAGAAATTCTTTAAGTACAGACGGAGCATTTGAATAATCAGAATAAATTTTAACAGAATTGTTAGCCATTGAATTAAACTCCTTAAATTAATTAATAATATGTAAATTTCAACTGTGAACTATTGGAAACTGTATAATAAATGATATTATTGGAAATAGTGTTTTTTACTCCTCTGTATTTCGCTAAATTTTTATTTAGCGAAATTACTACAATAAAATAATAGCACACTCCTCTCTTAAAATCAAGTAATTTGGAGTGTGCTGTATAAATTTTATTTTTTACAGTTCTATAAGACCGCCAATATCTGTTAACGGCATATTTTCAACATAATCTGTATTCAGTTTTAATTTGTCGCATAATTCTTTTATTTTTATATAGTCTGGATGCTGTTTTATATTTCCAAAAAATAATAATGTTTTATTGTTCGATAAATATGCTGATGCACCGCCTATAAAACCATAATTATATCCATCCAGTTTAACACAGCCTTTTTTTATCAAAATACAATTTTTACCAGCACCTTTTAATGCAGCGCATATCCCCTCATCTTCAGTAATAAAGTTATCGTCAGGTAAAACTATTGTACTGCATTTTGTATAACCCTGTTTTACACTGATAATTTTCTTGTCTTTCTTAATAGAATATAAATTCATACATGTATCAGGATTACATATTATTGTTTGGCTGTTTAAAACCATATTTAACCGGCATTCGGTTTTATATCCCGGTTTTAAATTTACAGTTGTGATATCGAAACCAAAAGTATTCAATAATCTGATATTATTATGCTGGCAATCAGATATAAAAAGAGTATTATTGTTTGATTTGAGATATAAAACATCGGCGTGTGAATTTATAGGTTTGCTGACATTGGCAGATGGTTCTACGGGGATTATTTTAAACCCGTATCCATTAAGTTTGTCGGTTATAGGTTTATATTGTGTGTTTATAATACAGTAATGTTCGTTCATTATTCCCTGTTCAAAGCTTTGATTGGTGGCATTTTTGCTGCTCTGCAGCTGGGTAAAAAGCTGAAAAATGTTGTCAGAATTATTGTAGCAGAAACACTTATGCCAATCAAGCCGATATCTACAGTAATCTTCCACGGAATAAATAACATTAATATTTTAAATACTATATACATAAACAATACTGCTGCAATAATTCCAACCATACATGACATTACAGCTGATAATAAAAACTCAGAAATAATATTTAAACTTCCCGCCCCCATACTCATTTTTATACCGATATCTTTTTGTTTTGATATTACTGCAGTGTTTACGCTTGCAGCCACAGAAAGGCTGCATACAACAACAGCTACACAGGAGACAATAAAAAGTGACAAAAAAGCGGTATCGGTTATTCTTATAATCTGTTCTTTTTGGTTTGAGAGGTCGGTAATATTAATTATGCTGTTACTGTATCTGTGGTCAGATTCTATTATATTGTTTTTAAAATTATTATTTGAAACTTCTGTATTGTTACTGGTAAATATGACCTGATCAAAAGCAGGCTTGGAAGAAAGGTTCATCATTGTTGAATAAGGAATGTAGATGAAATCAGGTATAACATCGCCTGTGATACTGTTAAGAACATTACTGTTTTTGTGGATAGTGCCTATTATTGTAAATTCAGTTGTGTTATTATCAATATTTACTTTTATTTTTTTGCCATAAATATTATTGCGTCTGTAAGCGGTATATGCAATTTTTTCATCTACAAGACATACTCTGGAATTGCTGCATATATCATTTTGATTTATCATTCTTCCATCAATAACTTCTAAAGATATTACATCGGTAACTTTGTCATTAATTCCCCAGCACATTGCTGGCACAGATAAATTATTGGAAAAGGTTAATGAAACATTTGATGTTATTACGGGTGTTGCGCTTCTGGTTTCATTGAGGCTGCTTATATTATTATAAAATTTTGTATCAGTTATATTTTCTCCTTTGCTGTTATAAACAACCGCTGCCATTCCGTTTAATCCGATTGAGTTCATTTCCTCGGTCATAATCTGTTTACCGATTTCTGATACAGCTGAAACACTTACTGATGCAATAACCGAAATGGCAACTGTAAAAATTGCAGTTTTAAAAGGTGAAATATTGTTTTTAATTTTGTAAATGCAGTTGTTCAGTATCATATTTAAGCAATACATTCCCTTTTCCATTGTAATTGTTTTTTATAAATAAAGTGTTATCATCAAACGCAGTAAGAATTTCGGTATAATTCAATTCTTCAGCACCTGTTTCAATATAGTGTTTTGTTATTTTTCCGTTATTGAAAATGTTTACAAACTCACCGTTTTCATCCTGGTTTATATATTCATAAGGCAGGGTGTAAATTGATTTAGCGGAATTTTTCAATATTTTTCCTGAAAATTGAAGACCGCTGACAAGCTTGTCATCAGCGTTTTGTATAGTAGCGTAAATATCGACAACTGTTTTTGTACCTGTCAAAGAATTTTCTTTCCTTATCAGTGCAGTTTTGTTGCTGATTTTTCCGTAATACACTCTTGAAGGCATGATAAGCGGTGAAAAACGGACATTATCTCCTACCGAAACCAGTGAATAATCATCCTGATTCAATGTTATTTTCAGCAACAGTTCATCTCCTGTACTGATTACACATAAATTTTCATCTGACAGTATTACTGAGCCGTTTTCAGCGGTAAGCTGAGAGATATATCCGCTTTCTGTTGCGTATATATTTTCTGACATAGATAAAAATATGCTTTTATCTGCAGAGGAATAAGCTTCGGTATATTCTGACAAGTAATTGTTTTTTAAAGCATTTTCCATCATCTCAAGGTCAAGCGTAAAAATTAACTGTCCTTTATTTACATAGTCGTTTTCAGAAATATGGCATTCTTTTATGCATACTGGATATGATAAACTTACAGGTATAGTTTCACCTGATTCAATAGTACCATTAACTTCAAGCACAGGACTGTATTTTCTTTTTGTAATATGTGTTGCTTCAACAATCTGAATATCTGAAAAAATTATCAGGGGCAAAAACAACAGTATAAAAGTTATTATCAGACATAATACAGACAACTTTTTTCGCATAAAAAACACCTCATTTATCTTTCAAATAATTATTGATAAGATAAATGAGGTTTAATCATTAAATCAGGCTTATAGCCTGCCGTATATTATTTACACCGTATATTTCAAGGTTATAGTCAGCTGTATTGATTTTTGTCATGCAATGATATGGAATAACTGCACGTTTAAATCCAAGACGCTCAATTTCTTTTAAACGGGAATCAATGTTGGTTACTGCCCTTACTTCCCCGCCAAGTCCTACCTCGCCAATTACAACAAGGTCGGCAGGAATTGATTTTTTGCCAAGACCTGAAATAACACTGAGAATAACTGCAAGGTCAATTGAAGTTTCATCAAGTTCCAGTCCACCGACAACATTTACATAAATGTCAAGGTTTTGCATATAATATCCTGCACGTTTTTCCATAACAGCAAGCAGAAGGTTAAGTCTGTTGTAATCAATACCGCTGGAGGCACGGCGTGGTGTACCAAAACCGGTTTTTGTTGCGAGAGCCTGAATTTCGGTCAGAATCGGGCGTGTACCTTCAATTACACAGGTAACACAGCTTCCGCTTACAGAGGTGCTCCTGCCCTCTAAAAGCAACATAGACGGGTTTGTGATTTCAACAATACCTTTTGTTGTCATATCAAACATGCCGATTTCGTTAGTGGAACCATATCTGTTTTTGCTTGCACGCAAAATTTTGTATGGCAATGTTTTATCACCTTCAAAATATAAAACAGTATCAACTATATGTTCCATCACCTTAGGGCCTGCAATTGCACCATCCTTGTTTACATGTCCAACTATAAAAAGAGATGTGTTACAGCGTTTTGCGGTGTTAAGCAGAAGTGCCGTGGATTCCCTTACCTGAGACACACTGCCCGGACTGGAAGAAATTTCTGAATAGTTCATTGTCTGGATGGAGTCAATAACCATTACATCCGGATGATGTTCTTCCATGCTGTTACAGATTGACAGCACATCGGTTTCACTTGCAATAGCGATGTTTTTACCGTCAATGCCGAGGCGGTTTGCTCGCAGTTTTATCTGGTTGACAGATTCTTCACCGCTGATATAAACAACTTTATATCTGTTGCATATATTGCCGCATATCTGAAGCAATAATGTTGATTTACCGGCACCCGGTTCACCACCGATAAGCATACCGGCACCTTGAACAATACCACCGCCAAGCACACGGTCAAGTTCACTTATACCTGTTTTTATTCTGATATGGTTATCATCTGCATCAACATCATCAAGCTGCTGAAAGCTGATTTTTCCCGAAGCAGGTAAAACCGCTCCTTTTTTGTTAGATGCAATTTGCTGAACAACAACATCTTCTTCAATTGTGTTCCAGGCTTTACATGTTGAGCACTGCCCCTGCCATTTGTGATATGTTTCTCCGCATTCAGAACATATATATACTGTTTTAAACTTTTCTTTCATTAAAATATCCTCAAAGCACATTAACAACTGCTAGTTGTATTTTATGATATTATATATTTTTTGTCAATATATATATGTTAAAAACAGGATTTACAGATATTGCATCTGTAAATCCTGTTTTTTTATTCGTCTTTTTTATATTCCAGAATGTCACCAGGCTGACAGTCCAGAACTTCACATATAGCTTCCAGTGTAGAAAAACGGATTGCACTTACCTTGCCTGTTTTAAGTTTTGAAAGGTTAACATTTGCAACTCCAACCTTTTCTGACAACTCTTTCAATGACATTTTTCTGTCTGCCATCACACGGTCGAGTCTTAAAATAATAGGCATTTTACCACCTCTTTGTTACAATGTTTCATCAGATTCCTCTTGCAGCATTGTACCATAATTAAATATAGCCGCCAAAAGGAAAATCAATATCACAAGAATAACAGTCATCAGGTCAATACCCACAACAATATCAATGTTACCTGTCATCATTGAATTTGTTATAGATTCTGTGACTGACTGCAAAAGTGCCATTGGAATGATTGATATTGCAAGATTTTTGATTGCTTTTACGATATCTTCCGTAAACGGAGTTGAACAGTATTGAAATTTTTTACAGAGTATACCAATAAAATGAATAACTGCCAATGCTGATATCATAAAGATAATTACCGGTATAAGAAACCATTTAAAACTGCTTATATCAATTTTATAGCTTTCTGCTTCTGCATACATATTTATTATATTTCCGTTATGTTCAAGTTCTGAAACAATATATGCAACATCATTGATATCCCATTTAACCGACAAATCACTGCTGTCTTTATCAATATGTACTTCATCACCAAAATTAATTATTTCAATTAACGGCATATTATCGGTATTAACAGTGATAACGGCATCCCCTGACATATTGAATGTTACAAAGTCTTTAGGTATAAATGACATCAAAACTGTTCCTACTATACACCCAATAAGACCTATTATCATAATAATCTTTGCAATCTTGCTTATTATATTTCCTGCCTTACCAATTTTGTTTATTTTGGAAATAACTTTGTTTTTCATTTTGTTCCCTCCTGACTAATATATGAAATTCAATTATTAATTAACGTTTATCGTTAATTAATATATATCATACATTTATACATTAGTCAAGAAAAAATTAATGTTTATCATTAAAAAAGCAGAGAAATTAGTTCTCTGCTTTAAGTAAATTTATTTGGTTATTATCATATTTGGCCAACGGTGTTCCATATATTCATCATCGTACTGCCAGTCGATAAATCTGTCAATTGTATTTTTCTGTTTCGGTTCAGACTGTCGTTCTGTATATCTGACCATAGCAGTTGCAGTAAGCATACAGTTGCAAAGCATAATCAATACGATAGTCCAGGTTATAATTTTGCCATAAATAGCAGGGAGTTTTTCTATTAAATTGCTCATTTTAGGATATATGATATTAATCCACACTACTGACAAAATACCCCATGCAATACAATACCACACATTTGTTCTGCCTCCTATATTTAAAGGCATTTCACTGTAATCCCAAAATACTGTACCAAACACAAGTTCGCTCAACACACTGCAGAAATACTCATATACACCGCCAATTACAAAACCTGCAAGAAAAACTTTACGGTCTTTGCCTGCAAATTTTTGCAATGTTACTGTCAGCAATACTGCTCCTGCACCCCATACTACACTGAAAGGGCCATAAAGCAAACTGGAACGGTTCATCCAGAAACCGTCCAAAGCATAACAGTAAACCATTTCAATCAAAGCACCTAGTATTGAAGAAATAAGAAATACCCATATCAATTTATCAAAAGATATTCCTTTTGCAAAGATATATTCTTTATCAGAGTGCTTTTTTGAATATATTCCTGGATATGCTTTATTCAGTCTTGCACAAATTGAATTTTTAATTTTTTCTGCTATTTTTTTTGTTAATGTCAGATTTTTGCTGTTTATATTCTGACCATGCCCTGTTCTCATAGCATAAATAGTACAACAAAAATCCGTCATAACGGCTATGCCGAAAATTAACGCAATTACAGTTACAATAATATCGGATAACAATACATTTAAACTAAACAGTATCGGATGAACAATTGTATAAATTACAAGACATACTGCTGCAAGTATAAATATTGAAATTTTTTGAATACTGTTGGAAAATGATTCTTCATCTATATATTCATATGCTTCCAGCTTACCGATATTGTTTATGAACAATTCCGTAAATGATTTTACTATCCATAATGTAATTACAGTAACAATATATTGAAGAATATAATTTTTATATAGTGTAGGAAGAACAATAATCAAAACCGCCGCAACAAAACCATATGAAATATTAAAAGGTAAATTCAAAAAGCCACGGTTTATAAATTTCTTATTTTTTACTGAATGATATGTAACTTCAGACACCCAACCCAAAAAAGAATATATTGACATATAAAAAAGTATATCATATAAAAATAGCTTTATTTCCATTACCATACCTCCAATTTATTGTCAAAATAATTTTAAATGTATATTGTGAAATATATTTGCAAATTATGAATTTACACTAAATCTTCATAATTTATATATGCAAAAACCTCGTCATTTGACGAGGTTTTAATCGTTAAATTGATATATAATTTTTAATTTGCTTTTATTACAGGATTGTTATAAAAAGCGTATAGCAGCTGAACAGACATCAGACACCATGCCACAGGCTCGCAGAATATAACAGCCATAAAGTCAAAACGAGGAATTAACAAAAGCACAAAACAAACTTTTACAAGCATTTCAATCACGCTGGATATTAAAGGCAGCAGTTTTTCGCCTATACCCTGCAGTGCAAATCTTGTTTGGAGCAGCATGCCGAGTGCGGCATAAAATGGTCCTGTAATTTTTACATAAAGTGCAGAATTATAAATTACCACCTGTTCAGATGAGCCCGAAATCAATGTAACAAGACTTTCGGCACATATACACAATATAACAGTCATTGCTGCTGCCATTGCAAAGTCGAATATATATGAATATTTCATTGCTTTTTTTATTCGGTAGATGTTGTTTGCCCCCCTGTTTTGAGACACAAATGTTGATATTGAATGTGCCATTGCACTGAATGGCATTGCAAAGAAAACAAATACTTTTCTGGCTGTCAGATGTGCGGCAATAATCAGTGTTCCAAGCCCATTTATACTGTACTGTAATATAACTGACCCCACCGAAACAATGCTGCCCATTACACCCATTGATATGCCTTGGGCAGAAAGCTCTGTATACAAAGATTTATCAATTTTAAAATCTTCTTTTGATGGGATAAGCAACGGAACTTTACAGATAATATAAACAATGCAAAGCAGCACAGATATGCCTTGAGAAATAACAGTCGCAATTGCTGCACCTTTTATTCCCATTGAAAGATTGGCGATGAAAATAATGTCCAGTATTACATTAACAACTGATGATATTATAAGGAACACAAGCGGCATTACACTGTCACCTATTGCTCTGAGCAAGCCTGCGCAGAGATTATATGCAAACATTACAATTGTAAACCATACAATAATAGCAATATACTCGTAAGCCATACCAATTATTTCTGCAGGAGTTTTTAAAATATTAAGTAATGGAAACAATATAATACTTCCCAACAAAGTAATAACTATCGAAGAAATAATACCTATGATTATAGAGCCTGCAACTGATTTCTTCAGCATTTTTTCATCACCTGAACCAAAGCTGCGTGCGGTTACAACAGCGAGACCATTGCCTATACCAAGGCCAAAACCGATAAGAAGTTCGTTGATTGCTGCTGTAGAGCCTATAGCTGCAAGTGCTGTATCACCAAGAAAATAGCCTACTACCATTGTATCGGCCATATTATACAGCTGCTGGAACACATTGGATATGAACAGTGGAATTGCAAATACAATAAGTGATTTGAAAATAGGACCATTCAGTAAATCAGTGTTGTATAATATGGATTTTTTTAATGTTTTATCCATAATTAATATCCTTCATGTATAAAAATAATACTAAAAAAGAATATCATTTAAAAACTGTGATGTCAATGTATATTTCGGTCAACTTATATGATAAAAGCCTCCTTAACGGAGGCTTTATGTCAATTGTGTAATTTCCATTCAGCATAATCCGGACATAAGTACCGGCCTTTATTTTCGGTTTTTCCTTCTATGTTTATAGCCTGTACAGGACAGGAATGCAGACAGGCAAAACAAGCCATACATTTGTTGCTGAAAATAATACTGTTATCCTGTGAAATGATATTATTGGTCGGACACAGCTGTATACATTTACTACACAGAATGCATTTTTCATTTACAGAGTATTTCTGGTTTTTAAGCATAAAGTTATTGAAACCCCGGTTTACAAGTCCTGACATTAATGCAGGCAAAGGTGTTTTATCATCTTTATGCAAAATTGTTCCATGTTTAATTTTATCAGCAATTAAATTAAGTTTTGAAATTACTGCAGGAAATTGTTCTGAAACAACAGTTTTATCAGGCATAACTTCCATCAAAAGGTAGTTATTTTGCATTGGAACACCGGTAAAACCTGTAAAGTTCATTCCCTTGTCAGTAAAGATTTTTTCTATATATTTGTCTGCATTGCCGCTGTTTTCACCCATTGTAGCTACACAATAGGCAGTTTTGCAGCCTGAAAGTTCTGATTTTTTTAAAATTTCTTCTACAGCAGAAGGTAATCTCCAAGCATATATTGGGGCGACAATTATATAAGGTTTTTCACTTGAACAGACAAGTTTATCGCCTTTCTTGAGTAAGTTGTTTAACGATACAGTTGTATCTTCAAGCTTTTCTGCAAGGTAATCAGCAACAAATTTGCTGTTGCCTGTACCTGAAAAATAAATAATCATACAATACTCCTTGTCAGTAACACTATTTATAATTATTATATATTTTATTATATCCCTGAAAGCTGATTATGTAAATAAAACACAGACTGATAATTCAGTCTGTGTAATTATAAATTATTCTATTTCAACAAGTTCATATTCCCTGCAGCCATAACCGAGTTCTGCTGCAGCTTCTATTGTAAGCAAACCATTGCGGCTTTCAATACGTTCGATAAGATGGTCTCTGCCTTCATCTTCAGAAGCATAAACCAGATCGATGCAAGCCTGGTCAATTGCAATCGGATCTGTAGAAGCAAGAATACCGATGTCTTTCATACAAGGGTCTTCTGCTTTGGCTACACAGTCACAGTCAACTGACATATTGGCCATAACATTGATGTATACAATTTCTCCTTTGAAATAATCAACAACACTGCCCGCTGCATCAGCCATTGATTTAAGGAATAAATCCTGTTCCTGTGTCCAGATTTTTTCAGTTTCACCCGCTCCGTGTATATAAGCCTTGCCATAAGAAGATGCAAGGCCGATGGAAAGCTGTTTCAATGCACCGCCGTAACCGCCCATTGGGTGTCCCTTAAAATGAGAAAGAACAAGCATGGAATCGTATTTGAGAATTCCCTTGCCTACATAGTTTTCTTTGATCATTTTACCGTCAGGAATAGGAATAACAACATCAGGACCTTCGGCATCAAGCACTTCAACATCAAAATATTTGCTCCAGCCATGTTCTGCCATAAGTTCCATGTGTGTATCAGCATTTCTGCGTGGGCCGTTGTAAGCAGTGTTACATTCCACAACTGTACCACCTACGCTATCTACAACAGGTTTCCAGAATTCAGGTCTTAAAAAATTCTGGTTTCCTTTTTCACCGGAATGAACTTTAATAGCAATTTTTCCGTTAAGTTCTTTACCTACAAGTTTATAAAGCTCCAGAACTTTTTCAGGTGTAATTGTTCTTGAAAAATATACTTTTGCACTCATTGTTGTACCCTCCAGTAATTATATCTATGTTGATTAGATTGTACTAAATTATATTCAATATATCAAGCTTTTGTATTCCTTTTGATTTTATTCTGGATAAACCTTGGAAACGTGTTTTCTTCCCCTTTTACAAAAGCACCCTTTTCAACTCTGAGAACGGCATTTGCGTCCTTGAAAAGCAGATAGTATCTGTCGTTTTCTTCATATTTAACAAAATTATTATAATTAAATGTTGTGACCGTATTGCCATCTGTAACTTTAATATCTTTGTCAAATGTAATAGTGCGATACCATTTTCCGTCAGGCTGATTATCAATTATCTGTTTATAAAGCTTTTTGTTTTGCATATTGCGTTTAAAAAACACATTGTATACAAAAATCAAAAAGAACATTGCTGCAACTACACCCAAAGGTGCAGAATTTGATTTAAAACACATTATGCTTAGCATAAGTGTAACCACCATTGCTGAAATCTGTGTTGTTTTCCATATTTTAAGCTGTTTCTTTGTTTTTTTACCTATTGGGTTATTACACTGATAAAGATATTTTTCAAGTGTAATTTCACTTTTATTTTCGTAAATAACTGACATATTTTCACCTGCGTTTAAATAATTGAATAATTTATAATTTTAATTGTTTGTCTTTATACAGCCAAATCAACTCCATAATATGACCGATGTTGCCATAACCTGCATACTGACTGCTGTCAAAAAAGTTGTGATTAAAATCTGACCAATACAGGTCATTTTCATCACCCTGTACTTCAACAGATTTGTTGAGTTTGCCGGCGTATACCTCTACATAACAATCATCCAACGGATATGAAAAATCAACAAGATGAGTTATTTGTATATCGTCTGATGTTATTGATGTTTCTTCAAACAATTCTCTGTAAGCCGCATCAAAACCGTTTTCGTTCTTTTCTATTTTTCCGCCTACAAAGTTTGAAAGATTCTTATATGGTTCTTTTTTTCGGCGGCACATCAGCATTTTATCCACTTTAGGATTAAACACTACTATAACATTATATCCTTGCATATTTTCACCTTAAAGCATCAGAAACAGTCAACATAATACCAGAATAAAGGCAACGGAAACCAATCGTTCGGAATATCCAGATTAAAAAATCTTCCTGATGGTGTAAGCAATAGTTTTTGTGCGTCCATTTTGCTTAACACAACTGCATTATTTGTTGCTGTTGTTTCGGTTTTCACTCCGTTTTCATCAACGGTAATTGTTACCGGCTGACCATCCATTATTGCAGAAAACCTGCCATGACTGATTGTTTGCGTCTCATTTTTTAATGTAAGATAAGCATTGATGACCTTTGCAAAATCAAGTATGTTAAATGCACAGCAAGGTATCATTTTGTACATTTCAGCAAAGTCGCTGAGCTCTTTGTGCAGCTGTGTTTCATAATACGGCAATGTCACCTCTGTTTTAGGGACTTCAAAATGTTTGAAAAACGCTTTTATAACTTTTTTTGTATTATTATAGTCTGTTAATGCCAATTCCGAGATTTTTAAATTATAATCAGAAGTTAACAAATATCCAATGATATTATCATTTTCCAACACTGCTATGGCTGTATGATGATACGAACACAGAATTTTATCTATATTATCAATTTCTCTGTAAACATTGACTTTTCTGTTTTTATTAAATTGTGCGGCAAATTCTTTCCCGTTTTTAACGGAGAACAATGGAGCAAACGATATCTGTGATGCATCAATATCTTTTAAAGCATGATTGATATTATGTATATTGATTGTATATTCCCATTGTTCACCACCATATGTGTAGCCAAAATATTCGTATCTCTGGCGACGACCGCCAAGCACACTTAAATCATATTTGCCCTGCATTTCATCCAGCCACATATTCATAAGTTTTATCATATGGCCTTTACCACGATGGTTTTCGTGAACCGATACAGTGCCAAGATAATTTGATTTCAGCGAAAGCCCACCAACGTTAAGCTGCTGCGGCAACACACATACTTCAGAGATCAGTTTTCCGTCATCTGATTGTGCTACCTTGGTTATTTCGTGAACATTATTATCTTCTCTGAATGTTTTGGGCAGTAACTGTTCAAAGTCATTTTTAAACACATCGTTTGCAAGAGAAACTATTTCTTTGTATTCATCTTTTTTTGCCTGTCTGTATGTAACCATTATAAAATCCTTGTTATACATAAAATTCTTAATATATTATATCAAAAAACCTGCCGTTATTACAACAGCAGGTTAAAATATTATATCAATATTTAATATAACAGCTATTTTGTTACAATAACTGTTTTGTCAAAGAAAACCCCTTCAACATATGCAGTAAATATCCCCGGCTGCATCAGCTTGCGGTATTTTCCGTCCCAGAATATGTAATTTTCGCCGGCAAGAATTTCTGTAACAGTGCCGTCTTTTTCAACATATCTGAGCGTCAAAAACATTTCTTCAGGTTCGCCCTCAATTTCTTTAAAAGAATAATTAAGATAACCTGTTACATTTTTGGCAAAATAAATATCTGTTTCATCGGTAGAAATTATGATTTCGTCTGATTTTCTTGTATCAGTAACCTGAACTTCAGCAATATCCTTTTCTCTAGGTGCCCAGATAAACGGCATACCTTTTGTTGCAGGATAAATAATGCATGTTGCCAGTACCATAAATAAAAACATACCCAATACACATATTGTAATCTGCATATTGCTCATATGTTTAATTCTTTCACCAGCGGTATCATATGTTTTTGTAAGTTCTCTAAAGGTCATAATATGTATTCCTTTCTCCTCAAGCTTACGCTTAAAAATCTTATAACATTATACTACATAATATCACAACTGGCAAATAAAAGTTGTGTGAAATTATAATATTATTTTTATAGAAACTGTGTTTATCCTGCAGATGTTCTTTTTTCGATAATCATACCTGCTGCTATAAATATTATGAAAACTACTATAAATATCAGCCAGCCCCAGTGCAGGTACTGCGGACCTGTATGGCTTTCAAATCCACCGAATATCTCTCCTGCAAACAACCCCAGTATATAACCAATAAAAGTAACTATAACAACTTTCCTTCTGCCTGACAAAGAATAAACTGTTATCATACCGGCAAAAAAGGGAAAAATATTACGTGCTACCCATTCAGGTGTATAAAGTGAATTCATACAATATCTGGTTGTTATGTACAATAAACACATTGCAAAAAAGATTATTCCAAAAAATTTCCAGTCCAGACTTTTTATTTTTTTCATCAGTTATTACTCCATATTCGTTGGCTAATATGTTTATATAATATCACATTTATTGTGAATATTTAATATGTATTTAATAAATTTTGTTGCCAATATTTTTGATTTACATTATAATTAGACTAATATAAAAATGATATTCGGAGGAAAATTTATGTTAAGAGAACTGCCATTAAATCAGGTTAAAATGACAGGTAAATTCTGGGATAACTATGTTGAACTTATCAAAAACGCAACAATTCCATTCCAGTATAAAGTGCTTAATGACGATGTTGATGATATAGAATATCTCAGAGACAGAAAAAGTCATGCACTTGAAAATATGCGTATTGCTGCAGGTTTAAGTCAGGGCGAACACCACGGAATGTCTTTCCAGGACAGTGATGTTTACAAATGGCTTGATGCTGTTGGTTGCAGTTTGCAGGTGAAGCCTGACAAAGAATTGCAGGAAACTGCTGATAAAGTTGTTGACCTTATTGCTGCTGCACAGCAGGCTGATGGCTATATTGATACATATTTCCAGCTTAAAGAACCACGCCTTAAATACAGAATGATGTATCTCGGGCACGAGCTTTACTGTATGGGTCATCTGCTTGAAGCCTGTGTGGAATATTACAAAGCTACAGGCAACCAGAAAGTGCTTGAAATTGCAAGAAAAGTTGTTGACCAGGTTGATTCAAAATTTGGTTATGAAGAAGGCAAAATTCACGGTTCTGACGGACATCCCGTTATTGAACTTGGTCTTCTCAAATACTATGAACTCACAGGCGATGAAAAAGCCTTGAGAATGTGTGAATTTCATATTGATATCCGCGGCAAAGACCCTGATTTCTACAACAAGGAAATGCAGCGCAACATTGAAGACAATCTGCCAATCGATATGGTTGATGTCGCAGATAAAACAGAATACCTCTGTGCTTATACACAGCCTAAAAATCAGAGAGAAGTTAAAGGCCATGCAGTAAGAATGCTTTATCTCTGTGCAGGTATGGCGCGTCTTGCCTACCACAATCATGACAAAGAAGTTTATGAAGCATGTCTTGCATTGTGGGATAATGTAGCAAACAAAAAAATGTATATTACAGGCGGTGTAGGTTCAACAGGTATCGGCGAAGCATTTACAGGTAACTATGACCTGCCTAACGAAAGCATGTACTGCGAAACCTGTGCATCCATTGCTCTTGTTTTCTTTGCATATGATATGTTTAAAATTGATCCAAAGGAAGAATATCTTGAAGTAATTGAAAGATGTCTTTATAATGGTATTCTTGCAGGTGCTTCTCTTGACGGCGTACATTTCTTCTATGTTAACCCAATGGAAATTCACGCTGATATGATTGCAGGCAATAAAAACCTTTACTGGATTAAACATATCCGTCCAAACTGGTACAGCTGTGCCTGCTGCCCACCAAACTTTGCAAGAACAATCGGTTCTATGAACAGATATATCTACACTCCTGATGCAGAAAACAACACTGTTTACGCAGGTTTGTTTGTAGAAAGTGAAACAACCGCTCTTGACGGCAAACTTTCCATTAAACAGGAAACTGCTTTCCCTTACGAAAACACAGTTAAATTTATCGTCAAAGGCACAGGTACTGTTAAAATCCGTGTACCTTTCTGGGCAAAAGACGTTAAAGTCAACGGTGAAGCTTTGTGCTGCAACTGCGTAAAAGACGGATACTACACAGTAACTGTAAATGACGAAGAAAAAGTTGCTGACTTTACATTTGAAACACCTGTTATGGCTGTAAAAGCAAATCCAATGGTAACTGCTGATGCAAACCGCATTGCAGTGCAGAAAGGTCCGTTTGTGTACTGTGCGGAAAGCGTTGACAACGAAAAAACACTTACAGACTTCAGACTTACAGTTGATGATGTAAAAAATGCAACTATGGAAGTTGCTGATTGTGAACTTGGCACTGTTCCGTTCCTTACAATCAATGCAAAAGTTGAAAAAGGCTGCACAAAACGTCTTTATCATTATAACCCTGAAACAGAATATGAAACAGCACAGCTTAAACTTATTCCATACTATGCATGGGCTAACCGCGGTGCAAAAGATATGATGGTTTGGTTCCATCAGTTATAA
>SVMW01000039.1 GCA_015067215.1 Oscillospiraceae bacterium
TTTTCCCAGATTGCGTAGCCGTATGGACGAACATAAACAAAACCTTTTGCTGAAGAATAGTCTACAAGTTCTGCTTTGCGGCAGATATCTGTATACCACTGTGCAAAGTCTTCGTCACGGCTGGTGATACTTTTAACCAGTTTGTTATCTTTTGCCATTATATATTTCCCTCTCTAAAAAAACACTTTGCCCCTTATCAGATAAGGGGCAAATGTGGAATTATTGAAAATTAGATATTTTCTTCGATAAATTTAACTACGTCGCCCACTGTTTTCATTTTTTCAACTGCATCTTCGGGAACTTCAACTTCAAATTCATCTTCCACAGACATAACAATGTCAACGAGGTCGAGGCTGTCAGCATCGAAATCGTCCATAATGTTGGATTCCATTGTTACCTGGTCTTCTTCTACTTCAAGCTGTTCGCAGATAATTTTTTTCAATTTTTCAAAAACCATAGTAGTTCTCCTTCTGTTTCAGGGCACAATTATCCCTTTTATTATATCTGTTTATAATATTAAAACTTTTTTTATATAAATTGTCAAGTGTTTAGCGATAATCGATGTCAAGGTTTGCAATACCATTAAGTGAAATATCCCCTATGTTACCATCAAGATATTCAAAATAACCCTGCGCTGCAATCATAGCACCATTGTCACCGCAAAGTGACAGTTCAGGCGAAACAAATTTTTTGCCTTTTGCCTTCTGTTCAATCAGTTCTCTTAATCTGCGGTTTGCTGCAACACCGCCTGCAATTGCAATGGTATCAAAGCCAAATTCTTCAGCTGCATTTACCAGATTATCAGACAAAATCTGACTGATTTTTTCTTCAAAGCTTGCCGCAAGGCTGTTTATATCGGTTTCTTCACCTTTCATATTGTTTATGTTGAAGATGTTGATAACAGCTGTTTTAAGGCCGGAAAAACTTACATCATATTTATTTTCTGTATGCGGTGTAGGCAGTTTATATTTTGTTTTGTCACCGCTCAGTGCCGCTTTGGAAACCGCCGGGCCGCCCGGATAACCAAGGCCAAGTGTGCGGCTTACCTTATCAAAAGCTTCCCCTGCCGCATCATCAATTGTTCTGCCGATAACACGGAATTTTGTGTAATCTTCCACCGCTACAATATGGCTGTGACCGCCTGAAGCAACCAGACAGATAAACGGCGGTTTGAGGTCCTTGTTTGTAAGATAAAGTGCACCTATGTGACCGCGTATATGATGTGTCGGCACAAGAGGTTTTCCGCTTGCATAACTTAACCCTTTTGCAAAGTTTACGCCTACCAGCAGTGCACCGATAAGCCCCGGTGCAAAAGTACAGGCAATTGCATCAATGTCGCTTACTGTACAGCCTGCTTCATCAAAGCATTTCTGCACAACTTCGCTTACTGCATCTATATGTCTGCGGGAAGCAATTTCCGGCACAACACCACCATAAAGGCCGTGTTCTTCCGCCTGGGAATAAACCACGCTGGAAATTATCTCCCTGCCGTCTTTAACTATGGAAGCCGCTGTTTCGTCACAGCTGGATTCGATACCCAATACTAACATATTATCTTTCCTTTATATTGAGATTGATTTTAACTATATAATTTTATAACTGCACAGTCTATAAGTCAAGTTTGTAGATAAGTGCAGATTCCTTTGGGTTTGAATAAAAGTTTCTGCGTGTGCCTATAAGTTCAAAACCCAGTTTTTCATAAAGATTTATTGCAGGAGTGTTGCTTTCTCTGACTTCCAGCACACAGGGCAGTCCGAGAGTTGCCAGAGTTTCCGAAAGCAGTTTTTTACCATAACCTTTTTTAAGCTGTGTCTTGTCGGTAACAACAAAAACCAGTTCAGCATCATCTGCAACAAGGTAGGAAACAAAAGCCACCACATCTTCATCATTTTCCAGCACAAAGCTTTTTATGCTTTCGTTGGACAGGCTTTCTGCCAGTGCAGTACTGCTCCACCCGTCAGGAACATCATTAAAAATACGTGCAACACAGTCAACATCCTGTTTTGTGAATTGTCTAACCTTTGGCAACATACCAGTTTTCCCCCACATTTACATCCACTTTAAGCGGAACAGAAAGCACTGCGGAATTCTGCATTTCTTCTCTGAGAATTTCCATTGCACGCTGTGCTTCCTCCTCAGGTGCTTCAACTATCAGTTCGTCGTGTACCTGCAGAATAAGTTTTGCCTTAAGCCCTTCATCTTTGAGACGCTGCGAAACTTTTACCATTGCTATTTTGATTATATCCGCACTTGTGCCCTGAATAGGTGTGTTCATTGCCATACGTTTACCCATCTCCTGAATATTGCGGTTGGAGTTGGAAATTTCCGGCAGAATACGTTTGCGGTTGTACAGCGTGGAAACATATCCGTTATCCTTTGCAAACTGAACAATGGTATTCATATATTCCTTAACACCTGTAAAGGTATCGAGATAGTTGTTTATAAACTGGCTTGCTTCCTTTACGGTAATTCCTACGTCCTTTGCAAGGCTGAAGGCACCTATGCCGTAAACAATGCCGAAATTGACCGCCTTTGCACGGGAACGGATTTGCGGTGTCACCATTTCCACAGGCAGATTCATAATTTTTGCCGCTGTCTGTGTGTGAATGTCCTCATTATTGATAAATGAAGCAATCATATTTTCATCTCCGCTTATATGTGCAAGAATTCTCAGTTCAATCTGGGAATAGTCGGCGTCAACCAGCACATAACCCGGTTTTGCCACAAAGAATTTGCGAAGTTCCTGTCCAAGTTTTGTCCTTACAGGGATGTTCTGCAGGTTTGGCTCGCCTGAAGAAATACGGCCTGTTCTGGTTTCGGTCTGGTTGAATGTGGTATGAATTCTGCCGTCTTCACGGATTTTATCCTTTAATCCTTCAACATAGGTTGAATTGAGTTTCTGATAGGTGCGGTAGTTTAAAATTTTATCGATTACAGGGTGATATTTTCTCAAGCCTTCAAGCACTTCCGCATTGGTGGAATAACCCGATTTTGTCTTTTTGCCTGCAGGCAGTTCAAGGTCTTCAAACAAAGCCTTGCCCAGCTGTTTAGGGCTGTTGAGGTTAAATTCGTACCCTACCATGTCATAAACCTGCTGAAGGTCCTTCTGCAGCTGTTCCTTAAGCATTGTTCCGAATTCTTCGAGAGCAGTTTTGTCAACACCAAAACCTTCGTGTTCCATTTCTGCCAGCACCTTTGCGAGAGGCATTTCAATTTCGTACATAAGCTGCTGCTGTTTTTCATTTTCCACAAACTGCACAAGGTTTTTATAAACCGCCATGGCAAACGGTGCAAAGCTGTCATCGCATTCAAATGCCGCAACGGCATCACAGCTTGCAGAAATACGTTCAAAGTCATAACTCTGTGCATTAGGGTTGGAAAGATAAGCCGCTATTTTCATGCAGAAAGTTACATTTTTTACGCTGATACCCTCTGCAATGCAGAATGTGTACAGCGATTTTATGTCATATGCAATTTTTTCCTTTGTTTCGTCTTCAAGAAACTTTTTAAAGTTTTCATCATCAAAACTGCAGGAGTAAACCTTGCTGTCCCACATTACGATAAAACTATTCCCGTTCTGATAAACAACAGCTTTTGAAAGTGAATTGTCGAAAGGTTTGATTTCCACCTTTTCGAGAGACTGTTCCGCTGTGTCAAACAGGGAGATATTTTCCGCTGACTGTGACGGAACAAGTTTGTCCACCATTGAAAACATTTCCAGCTTTCTGAGTGATGCGGAAACTTTTTCTGACTTTATTTCCTGTCTTGCAAAGCTTTCAGCAGTTGTGTTGATATCCACATCACAGAAAATTGTGCCAAGCTGTTTTGACAGGTATGCCATTTCCCTGTCGTTTATAAGTTTTTCCCTTACACCTTTTTTGATTGCAGGATCCTCTATGTTTGCATAAACACCGTCAAGGGTCTGGAACTTCTGCAGCAGCGCAACTGCTGTTTTTTCCCCCACACCTTTTACACCCGGAATATTGTCGGAAGTATCCCCCATAAGTGCTTTAAGGTCAATGAGGCTTTCAGGGTATAACCCGTATTTTTCAAACACAGCTTCCCTGTCCATAATCTGATTGTGCCCTTTGCCGAACTGTGTTGTGGCAAGCACAACGCTTATTTTGTCATCCACCAGCTGCAGAGAATCTCTGTCCCCTGTGGCAATGTAACATTCATCCCCTCTTGCAGAACAGTGTTTTGCAATGGTACCAAGAATGTCATCTGCTTCAAAACCTTCCTTTGCCACAATAGTGTAACCCAGGTCGCTGAGAATTTCCTTAAGCACAGGCATCTGCTGTGCAAGTTCGTCAGGCATGCCTTTGCGGTTGCCTTTATATTCTTCGTACATTTTGTGGCGGAAAGTTTTGCCTTTGAGGTCAAAGGCTATTGCCACCGTGTCAGGTTTTATGTCCTGCTCCAGTTTTGTAAGTATATTGAGAAAGCCGTATATGCCGTTGGTATACTGACCGTCTTTGGTTGTGAGAAGTTTTATTCCGTAAAAAGCACGGTTTAAAATGCTGTTTCCGTCAAGAACAAGAAATTTCATATCTTAAGCTCCGTAATATCCGTATAATCTAGGAAATTATATATTATTTATATATTTAAAATAGTATACCATATTTTGATGTTTTGTGGTATAATTATTTACCTGTTATGATAATAATTTTTAATTGTGAGGATTTATGGAAATTAAAGGGTTGAATATTCAGAACAAAGCAGTGCTTGCACCTATGGCAGGCTTTTGTGACATTGTTATGCGCAAAGCCTGTGACTATTTTGATGCAGGTTTTACCGTAAGTGAAATGGTGAGTGCCCGCGCTTTGTTTTACGGTGATAAAAAAAGCCATCAGCTTATGGAAGCTTTTGACCATAAGCACCCTTTTGGTGTGCAGTTGTTTGGTTTTGACCCGAACGATTTTGTTCACGCTACAAAACATGTTTTAACCCACAACCCTGATTTTATAGATATAAACATGGGGTGTCCTGCCCCCAAAATTGTAAACAACGGCAGCGGCAGTGCACTGATGAAAAATCCTGTCCTTGCCGCAGAAATTGCAAAAGCTGCTGTGGAAAACGCCGAAGGCAAACCTGTAAGCGTAAAAATCCGCAAAGGATGGGACGAAAACTGCCTAACCGCTGTGGAAATGGCACAGCGCTGTGAAGCTGCAGGGGTAAGTTTTATTACAGTACACGCCCGCACCAAAGCAGAGATGTACCAGCCGGGCATTGACCTTGACATTATAAAAGCTGTAAAACAGGCAGTAAGCATACCTGTAATAGGCAACGGCGATATCACCTGCCCGGAAGATGCAATAAAAATGATGGACTATACAGGCTGTGACTACGTTATGGTTGGCAGAGAAGCCCTTAGCCGCCCATGGATTTTTAAACAGATTAAACAGGCGCTGAATGGCGAAACTATAGATGCAGAGCCAAATGTTGAAGAAAAAATGCAGCTGCTTATGGGGCACATTGAAAAACTGTGCGAAGTTAACGGTGAAACCGCTGGCATGAAAAAAGCCAGAGGTCAGGCCGCTTTGTATATGAAAGGGCTGCGCGGTGCTGCACATCTAAGATATCTGACCAACAGTCTTAGCGTTTTCAGTGACGCAGAAAATCTTGTAAAAGAGGTGTTAAAAGAAAATGTTTAACTTTAATGCACTTGTTTCCAGAATAAAATATATTCCCCGCTGGAGTCTTATGCGACAGAGCCGGCAGGAATATCTTGCAGAACACACCACAGAAGTAATGCACATTGCACACACCCTTGCTTCAGTTGCAAAGGAAAAATTTGGTGCTGATGTTGACGAAAAAAACATTGTTCTGTGCGGCTTGTACCATGATATAAGCGAAATTTTAACAGGAGATATGCCTACACCTGTAAAATACAACGATGAAGTTCTTAAAAAAGCTTACAAGGATATGGAAGCCAAGGCGACAGACAAAATGATTGAGACAATTGACCCTGCAATAAAGGAACATATTTCACCTTTTGTAAAGGCAGATATTCTTTCTGACAGGGAAAAACAGATTTTGAAAGCTGCCGACAAACTGTCTGCGCTGATAAAATGTATGGAGGAAGTTTCCTGCGGCAACAGCGAATTCCGCCTTGCAATGAACAGTACCAGAGAATCCCTTGAACAGATGCAGCTGCCTGAGGTTGATTATTTTATGGCAAATATGCTGCCAAGCTATAACCTTTGTCTTGATGAACTTGCTAAGATTTGATGAGGCGTTACATTGGAACAGTTGAACAATAAATATCTAATAAAAAATCCGTATATCAAAATTTTTATACTTGGTTTCTGCTGTGCTTTCTGCCTGTTTTTGCCGTTTTTAGTTATTGACGGTGGTTTTTTCCTTTATGCAGGCGATTACAACAGCCAGCAGATTCCTTTTTATATGTATGCAAACAATATGGTAAAACAGGGCAGCCTTGACTGGAGCTGGGCAACCGACCTTGGAACTTCAATGGTTAACGGGTATTCCTTTTATCTGCTGGGTTCCCCGTTTTTCTGGCTGAGTTGTCTGTTTCCTTACAAATGGGAACCTTATGTTATGCCGTTTCTGCTTATGCTCAAGTTTGCAACAGCAGCACTCGGTGCTTTCTGCTATATAAACAGATATGCGAAAAACAACAACTACGCTTACATAGGCGCAATTATGTATGCTTTTTCCGGCTTCAGCGTATACAACATATTCTTTAATCATTTTATTGAATCTGTTGCGTTTTTCCCGTTTATGCTGTGGGCACTTGATGAATTTATGCTGGAAAAACGCCGCGGTCTGTTTGTTGTTTTTGTGGCAATAAACCTTGTGAACAACTACTTTTTCTTTATTGGTCAGGTTGTGTTCCTTTTTATCTACTTTATCTGCAAAGCGGTATCAAAGGAATACACAGTAAAAATAAAAGAATTTCTTCTTCTGGCTTTTGAAAGCGTTACAGGCTGTCTGTGCGGCATTGTGCTGTTTGTGCCAAACCTTTTAAGCATTGTGCAGAACCCCAGAACTATCCGCAGTGCAGAGGGCTTTTCTCTCTGGATTTACAACAGGGCGCAGCAGTATTTTTCCATCGCAATGTCTGCTTTTTATCCTCCTGAAAGTCCTTATTCCATAAACCTTTTTACCGATGCCACCGCAAAATGGACCAGTATGTCCGCTTTTGTTGTTCTTGGCGGACTGTTTGGATTTTTCATCTTTTACCGCTATTTCAGGAAAAACGCTTTTACGAGAATTTTCACCTGCTGCATAATCTGTGCCTTTGTGCCTGTTCTCAACAGCGGTTTTTATGCCTTCAACAGCAGCTACTATGCAAGATGGTACTATATGCCTGTGCTGATACTCGCTGCCATGAATGTACAGAGTTTCGGGCTTGACAAGAAAACTATTTGTTTCGGACTTAAAAAGGTGGCTTTGTTCACCGCATTATTCTGTGTTTTCGCCCTTACGCCTTCCAAAGGTGAAGATGATGCTTTCAAGCTTGGACTTCAGGAAGTTACCCCTTTGTTCTGGCTGTATTTTATGATTGCTGCTTTCAGCATTTATCTGACCTTTGTACTGGTACAGAACTACCGAGAAGACCCAAAATATACACAGAAACTTCTTATGGGAGCTCTGAGCATTGTAATGGTGTTCGGTATTGTTCATATGTCAGTAGTAAAACTGCCGCAGAATGACAACGACAGAAACTACATCCGACAGAACTATGATATTCTTGACACCTTCAATCTGTTTGACGACGGTAAGGATTACCGTGTTGATGCCTATCAGTGCTACAACAACCTTGGTTTATATATAGATAAACCTGTTATACAGTTTTTCAACAGCACAGTTACACCGTCCATTATGGAGTTTTATCCCTATGTAGATGTAAAACGCGATGTTTCCTCCAAGCCTGAACATGAAATTTATGCTCTTCGCAGCCTTTTGTCGGTAAAATACACCCTGATGCCTACCCATGAATATGAAAACTTCAAAAAAGAAGGCTATGATATAATTTACAGCGAATACATGGTAAGCGAACCGTATCAGGTGCTGACCAATGACTATTATATCCCTATGGGCTTTACCTACGATTACTATGCTTTGCAGGAACAGATGGACAGTGTGTCTGCACAGTATCGCAGCAA
The DNA here is from genome assembly GCA_015067215.1 of Oscillospiraceae bacterium. Lineage (GTDB taxonomy): Bacteria > Bacillota > Clostridia > Oscillospirales > Ruminococcaceae > RGIG3102. The sequence goes on from SVMW01000039.1 coordinate 8,133, forward strand.
AGCTATGCTTAAAGCGATTTTAGTGGATGAAGCTGTTGTTGACAGATATAATCTGCCGATGAAACAGATTGAAAACTCAGTTCTCAAAGATTATTCCTTCGAGGCATATATGAACGATGTGGAAAACCGCAGAACAGAAAGCAGTTACTATTTCCGCCAGACTGATGACGGTTTTATATCCCACATTATGCTGGACAAAGCAAATCTTGTTTTCTATTCCGTGCCGTACGACGAAGGTTTTACCGCCTATGTGAACGGCAACGAAACGGACATTATCAAAGTGCAGAACGGACTTTGCGCCGTTTATGCACCGGCCGGTGACAACGAAATTGTTTTCAGCTATGAAACACCGGGACTTCATTTTGGTATAGCCTTAAACCTTGCAGGTTTAGGTATTTATATAATTTATCTGATACTCATTTTTAAAAAGAAGGTTAAAATTTAATGGACATTATCAAAGTTTTGGCAAGTGAATTCAAAAAGGAAGTATGGCAGATTGAAAACAGCGTTGCTCTTATGGACGAAGGCTGCACAATTCCTTTTATTGCCCGTTACAGAAAAGAAAAAACAGGTGAACTTGACGACCAGATTTTAAGAGAAATCTTTGACCGTCTTACCTACCTGAGAAATCTTGAACAGAGAAAAGAAGAGGTTATCAAATCCATTACAGAACAGGAAAAGATGACCGATGAAATTATGGAAATGCTCAGCCGTGCAAAAACCCTGAGCGAAGTTGAAGACATCTATCGTCCTTTTAAACCAAAAAGAAAAACCCGTGCTTCTGTTGCAAAGGAAAAAGGGCTTGAGCCGCTGGCCAGGGAAATTATGGAACAGCGCCCGCTGGCTGTGCCAATGGACCTTGCTGCAGAGTACATAAATGAAGAAAAAGGTGTACTCACAGCAGATGATGCACTTAAAGGTGCTATGGACATTATTGCAGAAGATGTTTCTGACAATACAAATGTGCGTAAAGTGCTTAAAAGCCTTTATACCCGCACAGGCGAAGTTACAAGCAAAGGTGACGAAGAAGTTGAAAGCGTGTATACACAGTATTACGATTTCAGTGAAAAAGTTAACAAAATTGCTTCCCACCGTGTGCTTGCAATTGACCGCGGTGAAAAGGAAGGTTTCCTCAAGGTAAACATTACAGTTGACTCCATTGCAGCTATTGGTGAAATTGAAAAAATCTACATCGAAAACAATTCAAAATGTGCTGAAGTGGTAAAAGAAGCAATTGCTGACGGTTACAGCCGTCTTTTACACCCAAGCCTTGATACCGAAATACGCAATGGTCTGACTGATGTTGCCTGCGAAGGTGCAATCAAGCTGTTTGGCGACAACCTCAAACAGCTGCTGCTTGTGCCGCCTGTAAAAGGCAAAACCTGCATGGCACTTGACCCTGGTTACCGCACAGGCTGTAAAATGGCTATTGTTGATGCAACAGGCAAAGTGCTGGAAACAGGTGTTGTGTATATGACACTTGATATACACGACAAAGACAAAGCCAAATCAATGCTTAAAAAGCTGATTGCAAAACACAATGTTGACATCATCTCCATCGGCAACGGCACCGCAACCAAAGAAACCGAACTTGTTGTGGCATCAATGCTTAAAGAACTGGACAGACCTGTAAGCTACGCAGTAGTAAGCGAAGCTGGTGCTTCCGTTTATTCTGCATCCAAGCTTGCAGCAGCAGAATTTCCGCAGTTTGACGTTGCACTGCGCAGTGCCGTTTCCATTGCAAGAAGACTGCAGGACCCATTGGCTGAACTTGTAAAGATTGACCCAAAATCCATCGGTGTTGGCCAGTATCAGCATGATATGCCAAAGCAGCGCCTTGAAGAAAGCCTTGATGGTGTGGTTGAATACTGTGTAAACACAGTTGGCGTTGACCTCAACACCGCTTCTGCTCCGCTTTTGGAACGTGTGTCAGGGCTCAACAAATCCATTGCCAAAAACATTGTTGCATACCGCGAAGAAAATGGTGAGTTCACAAAGCGAAACCAGCTGCTTAAAGTTTCAAAACTTGGTCCTAAAGCCTATCTGCTTTCCGCAGGCTTTCTGAGAATTCCGGGTGCAAAGGACAAGCTTGATTCATCTTCCGTTCATCCTGAAAGCTATGATGCAGCAAAACAGCTGCTGGCTGCAGTGGGTTACACCACAGATGACATCGGCACCGAAAAAATCACATCTCTTGAAAAAGATGTTGAAAAAATAGGCCTTGAAAAACTGGCAGAACAGCTGAGCATTGGTGTTCCTACACTTAAAGACATTGTGGCGGAACTTATCAAACCCGGCCGCGATATGCGTGATGCATTGCCAAAACCGCTGCTTCGCACCGATGTGCTTGACATGAACGACCTTGTGGCAGGTATGGAACTTACCGGCACAGTGCGCAATGTAATTGACTTTGGTGCTTTTGTGGATATCGGCGTACATCAGGACGGCCTTGTGCACATCAGCCAGATTTGTGACAAATATATCAGACACCCAAGCGAAATGCTCAAGGTTGGCGATATTGTGACTGTATGGGTACTCAGCGTTGATGTAAACAAAAAACGCATTTCCCTGACAATGAGAAAGCCAAAAGAACAGAACAAAGAGGAAAAGAAAGCAAACTGAATAATTGCCCTTGATGCTTAAAATAAAACGGCAGAGCCAAAATTGCTCTGCCGTTTTGTTATTCATATTTTTTGCCTATTGCATATATCGGTACCAGCAGTGTTGTCATGACAATAACAAGACAAAGAATACCTGTAATATATATTGGTATAAACCTGTCAAACACAAAAAAGAAAACCGGTACTGCTATGTTCATGCTATATGACCAGTATCTTATATATGCTACTATATGAGGCCAGTTGCTGTTGTTGAAATACAACCCCGGCATATTAAGCTTCATAAATCCGTCGGTATAAAAATTTATTTTATTGTCATCGTAAAACCCTGGTATTCTGTCCTTTACAACAAAGGTAAAATATGCACCAAGGAAGATGCTGACCACCATAAACGGAACAAAATCTGCAATATAATATTTGTTGAATCCCAGCATTATAAGCCCCGCCACTTCCACTGCACCTGTTATCAGAGAAGCTGCAAAAAGCGTGAACCAATGTTTTTTTTCTGCAAAACCACCTTTTATATCACCATTGCTTATTCTGATAGCCTTTGCAACAATTTCATCTGCATTGTATTTGTCAATTACTTTTTCCTGCGGCAGTTTTTCGCTCTGAAGCAGTTCAGTAACTGTGATACCAAGTATATCTGCCAGAGGCATAAGAAGACCCACGTCAGGTGTACTTATCCCCGTCTCCCATTTGCTGACAGCCTTTGCTGATATAAACAGCTTTTCCGCCAGCTCCTTTTGAGTCATTCCCTTTTCTTTTCGCAGCTGTGATATAAAACTGCCCATTTTCTCCTTATTGATTTCGGTCATAACTGTGCCTCCCGTATATCTTCTGCATTTAACTATATCAATATACGGTAAATATGGCAACCGATTGTCAGTCGACCGCTGATGTTATACAAAACGACAGGGTGAAAATTCACCCTGCCGTTAATATTTTAAAGTTAAAAAACACTTTTATCTCATCTGGCTTCCCCACATTATTGCAAGAAAAATAATAAAGCCAAGATAAATGCCTGTTATTACAAGAGTTGTAACTGCAAAGGTTTTTCCGCGCGCACCAAGTTTTTTTCTTTTGAAAACAAGTAAAAAAGCACACAGAAGAAATGCAACTGCAGCTGCTGCCATTGTAAATTCACTTACAATAAAATCTATAAAATTAAACCCTGATAAAAAACCTGTATACATAATTATCCCCCTTTGCTGTTTTATACTCAAATAATAGCATAAATATATGAACATTTCCACCATATAAAAAACGGTGAAAGCCGAAGCTTTCACCGTTCAGTGCTAAAAATATTACTATTTTTTCAATTTATTTATTACAACACTGTAACAACTAATGTCTGTTTATAAAACAGCCTGTTGTTTCAATGTTCTGACCGGTCACAGCCTTGCTGTGACAAACGCGTCAGCGTGCAGATTGCGCAAGCAATCCGGTCAGGTTATTATTCGCCGAAAACAACTTTTTTAGTGTCACGAGCGATCATCAATTCTTCGTTTGTAGCAACAACAAGAACTTTAACTTTGCTGTTTGGACCTGTGATGTCGTTAACATCAAGACCACGGAGTTTGTTCTTTTCTTTGTCGATTTCTACGCCGAAGTAGCCAAGACCTTCACACACGCCTTCACGTACGGAAGCGGAGTTTTCGCCGATACCTGCTGTAAATACCATTACGTCAAGACCGTTCATAGCTGCTGTGTAGCTGCCTACGAATTTCTGGAGCTGGTAGAAGTACATATCGAGAACGAGTTTTGCTTTTTCGTTGCCTTCTGCTGCTGCAACTTCGATATCACGGCAGTCGCTGGAGATGCCGGAAACGCCAAGGAAGCCAGCTTTCTTTGTGAGGTAGTCTGTAAGATCGTTGCCTTTGATACCTGTGAGTTCGGAGATGTAACCTACAACAGATGGGTCAAGGTCGCCGGAACGGGAACCCATCATGAAGCCGCCAAGTGGTGTGAGACCCATGGATGTATCAACAACTTTACCGCCGTCAACAGCTGCAAGGGAAGCACCGTTGCCAAGGTGAAGTGTGATCATTTTGAGTTCTTCTGGTTTTTTGCCGAGGTATTCAGCAGCTGTTCTGGATACGAATTTGTGGGATGTACCATGGAAGCCGTAACGACGGATTGCATGTTTTTCATAGAATTCGTATGGTACAGCGTACATATATGCTTTAGGTGGCATTGTTGCATGGAAAGCTGTGTCAAATACTACAACGTTTGGTACGTCTGCGCCGAAAACTTCTTTTGCGGAGCGGAGACCGATAGCGTGTGCTTTGTTGTGAGCTGGTGCAAGAACAGAAAGATCATCGATTGTCTGGATAACATCATCGTTAACGAGGCATGGTTCGCTGAATTTTTCAGCACCCTGCACGATACGGTGACCGATAGCGCTGATTTCGGATTTGCTTTCGATAACTTTGCCTTCGCCTTCTGTCATCATTTCAACAACTTTAGCAAATGCTTCTTTATGTGTTGGGAAGTTTGTTTCTACTTTCCATTCGCCGCCGTTTGCTTTATGTGTGATAAAAGAACCGTCGATACCAATTCTTTCGCAGTTACCTTTACAGATAACGCTTTCGTCAGCCATGTTGATGAGCTGATATTTCAAAGAGCTGGAACCACAGTTGATAACTAATATTTTCATGTTAATCAGTCCTCCAAAAAAATGGTATTTATTTTATAGCATAATTATTATATAATATCTTTATACATTTTTCAAGGCAAAAGGAGCTTTTTATGCCAAAAACAGCGGGAATTATAGCGGAATACAA
>SVMW01000040.1 GCA_015067215.1 Oscillospiraceae bacterium
TCAAAGTTGTCAGATATCAGTCTGAATGCGTTGAAAACATTGTCTGCATTCATTTTTGTGTATCTGAAGATGTTTTTATCAACAGATACAAGACTGAAGTTTTTAGCTTCGATTTTATCGCCTTCGTGCCAGTTGCCGTTTTCGTCAGAATAACCTTCGTATTCAGCACCAAGGAAGATGTAATCTTCTGTAATGTAAACTGTGCTGTTGTTTTCTACGTATCTGCCGTTAACTGTTGGGTGACCTGTAAACTGCTTGCCTGGCGCTTTTGACATGGATGCAGGGGATGTAAATTTAACCCATACAGTTGTGGTGTATTCCACGCCGTCGTCGCTTTCAATGCGAAGCTGAAGCGGATATGTGCCCTGTACATCATTGTATACCATAGCGGTAAGCTGTTCAGGGTTCTGCCTTACGGAGATGCCCATCTGATCATATTCGTACTGTTCGAAAAGGTTTACACGATGGTGATCAAGATAGTTGCCGTCGCTGTCTTTAAGTTTGATATTGAATGTTTCGCCTGCTTTAAGTTGAAGCGGACTTGCTTCGCTGCCTGTGTATGGTACAGCAGTGCCGTCGTTTTTAACGATTTCAACAGAGCCGCCGAAAACATATTCCATCATTGCGTCACAGCCTGTGCCGTCGCTTCTGTTGCCGTATTCGTCTGTGAATTCGATACAGAGATGGATATTTTCAAATCCGTTGCCGAGATATTTATTGTATGTTTCGGCAATTTTTTCGCCGTCAAAAGTTACCTGTGTTGGAACACCGTTATCTTTTGTTACTTCAATGCCTTCCTGTTCAGGATAAGCTACGAAATTGTGATTATTTTCACGGTCTACATAACCCAATTTAACATCTGCTGTCCAGCCCGGACGGGATGTATATTCAACGATATCGTATGTAACTTTACCGTTGGTTGGAATGGAGAACGGACCGTCAACACGGAAGTTCCAATCCCAGTTAATCCAGAATTTATATGGGTCAGTGCCAACATTTACATAAAAGCGAACTGTTTCATCACCGATGTAGAAGTTCACTTTATGCATATGTTCTTCGTCATGGCATTTGCCGTCAACAATAACTTTACCTCTGCCCCATACTTTGTCGCTTTCCGGAACATATCTTACGCAGCCTTCACCACCGAAGCCGTCAAATTCGCTTCTTGGAACCAGATTGCCGTTTTTGTCGGTAAGTTTTATATAAATCGGTGCATCTTCATCGGCATAATAGCTGTTTCCGCGGTGATAGCGTTCCCATGTGCCGTCTTTGCCTGTTTCGGATACCCAAATAATATAGTCGCTTTCCGGTTCAACTGCGTAAAATGTTACAAATGCACAATAGCTGTCGTCAATAATGAACTCAAGGGTGTAGCCACCGCCCATTGCATCGTTGTTGAACTCAACTTCCCAAGGACCAAGAATCCATTGGTCATTGTAAGCATCATAATCTGTTGGAAGATTGATGTCAAAGCCGCCAAAGTTGTTGCAAACAAGTTTTACTCGGCTTGCATCAATAGGAGCATCATTTTCGTCAAAGAACTGAATGCCAAATCTGTTGCCTGCCACTGCAGTGGAACCAAACTGATCAAACGGTGTGTATCTCAGATTGTCTTCAGGGCCTGTAACTGCCATTGCATAGCCTTTGAACTCTTCTGTTCCGCCTATAGCAGGGTAGTTAAGGCTGTAGTTAAGAATATAATATCGGCCGTTTGCATTTACAGTGATTGTGTGTGAACCGCCGTTTTCCATCAGTGCTGTGGAAGCATTTTCGATTGCATAGTAGCCAATGTCATTTGCAACGCTTATAGCTGTTACATTGTGGCCCTGTTTTTTGCCGTACCATTCAAATCCGCCGCGAACTTCGCTGCCGTCTTTGTTGACAAACTGAAGTTCCAGAATCTGGAATACATCCAGATTGATAACGCCAAAGTTAACCATGCCTTCGCCGCTGGATGCCACATTCCATTCGTCTTCGCCGTGTACACGCCATTTTACTGTGCCTTCAAATATGTCTTTTGGCACGTCAAAATAGAAATCTGCTATGCCAGCGTCTGTATGAAGGTCAAAATAATGTGTCATCATTTCGGAGATGCGCATTACTTCAAATGTCATGGAACCGTCATCATTGATGGCGCCATAGTATACATCAGGGCTTAACTGACGGCCTGTTACCCAGGTAAATGGCAGGTCTTCGCCTGTTGTTTTGTCCTGTGCATAAACAGTTACGCTTTCGCCAACTGCAAGTTTAAGGTTGGAATCAACATTAAACTGTTCTTTGCCTGCATCGTTAAGGCTGTAGAAAAGTGCGATATTTTCGTTGTAAACAACATCATCGCTGCCGCCTTCATCGCCGCCTTCGCCGCCAAGAGTGCCAGGTTCAACAACATTGATTGTTACAGGGCCATAGTTTTTGCCCTTGTAGATAATGTTGACTGTATCGCTGTAGTCCCACTGACCGTCTTTGCCTGCATCGATACACCATTTTGTACCTGCAAAGTAGTTTATATGCATTTTATCCCAGTCATCAAGCTGGCTGAAGATTGCTGTTTCTTCAGGGTTTACAAAGCCCATATCATTGGAAGAATCAGGGCTGAACATTTTAACATAAAATCTGCTGCCTGCTTCTACATCAATAGAGTCTTCGTAAGGCTGGTAGGTTACATCGTTTACTGACCAGCTGATAGTATAACCTGTTGCTGCTTCAACAGTTTTATTGTTGTCATTTACAAAATAGTCAAATGTAAATACTTCGCCTTCCACCTGATTGGAACTCATTGTAAATCTGGTTGGAACCCAGTCGTTTACATCCTGTTCGGTAAAGTGCAAAGTTTGTATTACACCGTCCCAGTCACAGTCCCAGTGAGGTTCATTGCCATCGTACTCGCCGTATTCATATGGGAATGCAGGTGTGTTAATAGGCAGTTCTTCGCCGTTGTAGATAACCTTAACCTGTACGATATCGTATTTTTCAAACTGGAGTGTACTTTCGCCGTCATACTTCTGCCAGCCTGTGCTGTTAAGGTTGTAGTAAACGCCGTCGTTCTGTGTGCCGCCGCCAAGACCTGTAACTTCAACCCTTGAAATTGTGCTCATTGTGCCGCCGCTTGCTTTGTGTGTGATAAGTTCAACAAAGAAGCCGCCGGTTTCCTGCACATAAGGGTCTGCTGCTGCAATTTCTGCGCCGTTGAATGTAACGCTTACAGGAGCGCCGTTTTCTGTGTTTATTGATACACCTGTCTGAAGGTCAAATGCAAAGAAGCCTTCATACTGTATATCCTTACCTATAACAACAGAAAGTGTATCGCCTGCTTCGCTGTTGTTGTCAAGTAATGCTGTGTACTGACCGTCAACAGGAACAGAGAAGCCCATTTCTGCCCATGTGAAAGTTCTTTGTTTTTCGTAGGTAATTTTAAATGTTTTTTCAACACCTTTTACAGTAAATACTGCTGTATATTCGCCGTAACCGGTGTTTCCTGTAGGAACTATAAGGAAATAGTCTGCTGTGCCGCCGCCTTCGAGAGCTGCAACGCCGCTTTCTTCCACGTGGAAGCCTGCTTCTTCAAATGCATCTCTGTTTTCGAAGATAACGTGGTCACCGTCAATATATTCGCCGTCAACCATAAATGCAAGTTTAAGATTAAGCGGACCGCTCAATACTGATTCGGTTACAACGTCTGCATACATTCCTTCGTAAGGACCGTAAAGGCTTGCGAATGTAATTTCACCTGTTGGTTTTGCCTGAACAGTAAAGTCTACAGCCATATAACCTGATACATCGCCGATTTTGTAGTCAACATAGTATCTGTGGTCACCCAGATTTGCTTCTTCGCCGATTGCAAAGCTGTAAACGCTGTTTTCGCTTGTTACTGTAAAGCCGTCAAACGGTTCGCATTCCACAAAGGAGTCGCTGTTTACATCATAAACTTTTGGTGTAACAGCTGTGATATCCACAGCAACTGTTTCGCCGTTCAATGTTGTTGCTGCGCCAACTTTTACTACGTCGCCCGGCAAAACAGCAAGGGTTCTGTCGATAGGTTTGTGTTCGTCGTCACCAAATGCATAGGTAAGATAAATATCGCCCAATGCAGGAGTGTTGCCGCTGTCACCGCTGTCGCCGCTGTTGTCTTCAGCAACATTAACCTTTGCAGCCACGGTTGTGCCGTCCAGTACAAAGTTGAATGTGTATTCGCCCGGTGCCATCTCTGCATCAAATTCAAGGCGGTAATAGCCAACTTCTGTGCCGTCTTTCAGTGTGCCGCTTAGTTTGCTGTAGTACATATTGGACACATCTTTGTCCAGCAGTTCAACGCCGCCTATATCAAAATAGTTGCCGTTTGTGTCTCTGAACGCAATGCCCACACCGCTGCTCTGACCGGACAGGAACACTTCCGGTGTTTCAGAATCAAGCTTATTGTTATCACCTGTAAGGAAAACAGGTGTATATGCAGCTGTTGTAGTACCGTCACCACCGCCGCCAACAACAATTTTTATTTTTGTCTGCTGGCCGTTAACCATAAAGTCAACTATATGCTCGCCTTCTTCTGCATAGTCTTCCACTTTAAAATGAATGCTGTCATCATTTTCTGTAATTCTTATGCCGTTATTAAGGTGATAGGCTTTATTTTCTTCGCCAACATTAAACTGGTCTTTTTTGATGTTGTTGTTATTGCTGTCACGGAAAACAAGGTTAAATTCAAAGCCGTGCATTACACTGATACCTGTTTCGGCATCGTATTCGGTAAAGCTTCCTGCTTCAACGTAAGCATATCTGTAGCCTGTTTCCTGTGTGTAAAGCCAAAGGTCCTGCCATTCTTCTTTTGGGCCGCCTTCATAAAGTGAGGCTGTATACAGTGTTACATGGCTTACGCTGTCACTTGGTGCACCTGACATTATGAGAGTATTCATATAGTCGTCGCTGCTGTCACCAAAATCAAATGTGAAATATTCGTTTCCGCTGGCTTCCAGAACTTCTATTCTTTCGCCATTTTTAAAAACATAGAAATACAATGTGCTGCCATCTTTTATTCCCATGCTGTTGCCGTTGGCTCTTGCAAATGTTGTGCCGTCTGTGCTGTAGTAAATGCCGTCAGCCCAAACAGAATCATCAAGAACTTTACATGCAAAGCCAAACTCGTCTCTGTCGCCGTTGCCGTCTCTTACAGAAAGTGTAAATGTATAGCTTCTGCCCTGTGCATAACTGTTGAATTTCAGCAGTGCTGTATCCCCGTATGCATTTGCTTCTTCAATACCTGTCACATCATTAGGTGGTATTACACTCTCCACATAATAGACATTTGTACCGTCTGTAACTCTGAGTTTTGTGAAATCTGTACGTTTAACTTCTACAGGGCTGCTCTGGTCATATTCCATCCAGCCTGTATCATTGACATTGTATTCAACATACAGTTTTCCGCCGTCTGAGAACAAAGGATATCCTTCGTATGGTTCCGAGTCATCCTCAACACCGCCGAGAACAGCATCTTCGGTTACATTTTCTTCACCTACGTCTTCTGTTTCTTCGGTTACAGTTTCTTCAACTGTACCTTCTTCGCCTGGTGCTTCTTCAACCTGTTCCAGCACTGCTGCGCCATCATCGATAATTTCAGCAATACCTTCGCCTGTTGCATAAACAGACGGACCAAAGGTTGTAAACACCATTGCAAAGGTGAGTACCAATGAAAGTATTCGTTTCATTTGTTTTTTCCTTTCTTTATAAAATTTTGTAAATATAAAAAGCTTTTAACGGAAAGCACGCAGATTTTAACAGCAATCAATCTGCCTGTTCCCCTGAAATAAGCATATTTACGCGTATTATAATTATACATCTTTTGTTTCACATTCTCAACACATTTTGCCATTTTTGCATATAAATGTATTATATTAATATATTATATAGTGTATAGTTTAATTTTATAATGTTTTATTTTTCAAAGCTTACACTTGCAAAAACAAAAAACTGCCTGCAGAGCACAGTATCATTAAACTAAGAAAAAAATATGTCATTCTGAGACATTTACGCCGAAGAATCTCTCGGTTTGACAAGACAAGGAGATTCTTCTCTTCGCTCAGAATGACATTGTTTTATATTGATATTTCTGTTACATCGCCAACCGCCCGTTATCAGCAGTCGCAGTCATCATCATGATGGTGGTGATGGTGGCCGTGGTGGTCATGGCCGCAGCTGCAGCCGTGGCTGTGTTCTTTTTCTTCCTTTGGCAGCTGGAATATTGGTTTTTCCATATAAATATGGCCGCCAGGGGCAATCTCCTTATGAAAAACTTCCCCCTTTGGCAGATAGCCAAAACGCTGGTAAAAATCAACTGCAGCAAGGCGCGAGTCAAGGCCTATCACCGTTGCGCCGCGGTCACGGGCAATTTTTTCAAGGCACTGCAGCAAAGCACTGCCAACACCCTTTTTCTGCAGCACAGAGTCCACACACAAATATTCTACCATCCAGTGATTGTTGCCGCGGTAAGACAAAACACCGCAGCCGATAAGCAGGTTTGTAAACAGGCTGTTTGTCTCGAAAGCACCGATGATAATCTGGCGCTGTTCCACTGACAAATCTTCGTCATATATGCTGCGGCCCAAAGGCTTGCGCATAACGTCGTTGCGCAGCTTTAAGGTTTCCTTGTATTCTTCACTGCCGTATTTTATATATTTTACAACGTACATAGATACCTCCGCCGATAAGTGTGTTTTGCTTTTGTTTTATCGGCATATACAATATACCCGCAAAAACACCCCTGCGTTTAACAGGGGTGACTTTTGGGACTTATTTTAACTGAACTTCAGAGCAAATAAATAAATTACTCTTCAACTGCTTCTTCTGCTGCTTCTTCAGCTGGAGCTTCTTCTTTAACAGGTGCTTCTTTTGTCTGTTTGATGGAGAGGCTTACGCGTTTTGCTTCGAGGTCAACGCCGATAAGTTTAACCTGAACTTCTTCGCCAACTTTGAGCACTGCGTTTGGATCTTCAACTCTTTCCCAAGCAATTTCGCTGATGTGAACAAGACCGTCAACGCCTGGAAGGATTTTTACAAATGCACCAAATTTTGTGATGGAAACAACTTTTGCTGTAAAGATTGTACCGATTGGGTATTCTGTTTCAAATTTAGCCCATGGGTTGTCCTCTTCTTTTTTATGGCCAAGGCTAACTTTGCCAGCTTCTCTGTCGAGAGATTTAACAAATACTTCGATTTCCTGACCAACTGTGAGAACTTCTGCTGGGTGTTTGATTTTTTCCCATGTGATTTCGGACATATGAACAAGGCCGTCTACGCCGCCGATGTCAACAAATGCACCGTAACGTGTAAGGGATTTAACTGTACCTGTGTATACTTTGCCTTCTTCAACTTCTGCCCAGAATTTTTCTTTGAGCTCGTTTGTAGCTGCATCTTTAACTGCTTTGATAGAGCCGATAACTTTTCTTCTGCCACCGTCTCTGGAACATTCGATAATTTTAATCTGCTGTTCTGTTTTTACCAGATCTTCGATGTTTTCGTTTCTGCCTGCTGCAAGAGATTTTGGAATAAATACTCTAACGCCTTTAACAAAAGCAACAAGGCCGCCGTTAACTGCTTCTGCAATTTTAGCTGTGAGAACTTCACCGCTCTGTGCTGCTGCTTCAACTGCACCTTCGCCTTCACGTTCGTCAAGTCTCTTTTTGGAGAGCTGAACTTCGCCGGCATTGTCGTCAGTTTTAATAACGATGAGTGTAAGCTCGTCACCTTTCTTTACTAATTCTTCAAGCTTTGCACCTGGGTCAGCAGAAAATTCGCTGGCCTTTACTGTGCCTGTGTAACGGCAGTTTGGAACAGATACAATGATTTCTTTAGCTGTAACGCTTTCAACTGTAGCGCTAACAACTGCATTTCTGTGCAGTTTTACTTCAGAACCTTCAAATTCTGCGAGCATTGCTCCAAAGTCCATTTCTAAGTCACGATTCAAATCGCTCATGTTATTAAGTACCTCCTGGATTATGAACGCCGGGGTGCTTGCACCTGCTGTGACGCCCACATTTTCTTTATTTATAAAAAGCTCCGGTAAGAGCTCATTACCTGTTTCGATGCTTATTGTGGTGCAGTGATTTTTGCACACATCAACAAGCTTTTGGGTGTTGGAGGAGTGTTTGCCTCCAATTACAACCATAGCATCGCTGCGTTTTGCAAGCTGTTCTGCTTCGGTCTGTCTTTCTTGTGTTGCTCTACATATTGTATCAAATATTTCGCAATTTGTACATACTTTTTTAATGATATTTACGCTTTCCTGCCATTTTTTTAACATATATGTTGTCTGGGCAACCAAAGCCATATCTTTTTGGCTGTTTTGCCCCTGATTAAGCCAGTTTTCCAGTTCTTCGGGAGTGTTAAAAACAAAGCTTTCGGTGGTGCAGTAGCTTACAATTCCCTGCACTTCAGGGTGGTTTTTGTCCCCTGCAACCAGCAATATTTTACCATCGGCAGAGATTTTTTCGGCAATGCGGTGTATCTTTTTTACATAGGGGCAGGTGGCATCGTGGCTTGTTACTCCCTTTGCGCTAAGCTCATCATAAACACTTTTTACAATGCCGTGGCTGCGTATAACAACCTCGTAGCCTTCGGGAATATCGGTGCTTTCAAGGGTGATAACGCCGTTTTTTTCAAGGTCTGCCACCAGCTGCTTGTTGTGGATAAGCTCACCCAAAGTTGCAACCTTTTTGCCGCTGTTTGCAAGATTATAAGTCAGGTCAACTGCTCTTTTAACCCCAAAGCAGAAGCCTGCTGTTTTTGCCAAAGTGATTTTCATTATTTATATTCCTCCAGCATCTGTGCATAAGCAGCTTCCATAGTGGCTTTTGCCTCGCGTATTTTCTGGCGGGAGCCTGTGTCCAGCTGTGTGTCCTCGATTTTAAGAGGCTGACCAAACACCACTGTTACACGGCAGAAAAGCTTCATATTGCCGTCCTTTGTGTGATAGATAATGCGCACAGGGATAATATCCGCTTTTGTCTGTGCTGCAATTGCAAATGCGCCGCTTTTGAGCTTGCCCATTTCATTGCCGTTTCCGCGGGTGCCTTCGGGAAATATCAGTGCACCTGCGCCGTCTGCAACGTCACTGATTGCTTTTTCCAGCACGCCTTTGTCACCTGTGCCGCGGGCAACAGGTATTGCACCCAGCTTGCTGAAAAACCAGCCGAGAATTTTAACTTTAAACAGTTCTTCCTTTGCCATAACAGTCAGCTTGCGACCACTGCCGCGTGCTATAACAACAAACACAGGGTCGATGGCGGAAACGTGGTTTGGGCAGACAATGTATGGTCTGCCGTTTGTCTTGTAGCTGTCGATAATATCCTTGCCATAATATTCAAAGCTGAACAGTACACGAAAAAGCACCGACACAACTGCCACAACTATTACATATATCATATTATTTACCTAAACCTTAAATTTATTTTTAACCAAATAACAGCGCCTTGCCATCCCGAAATATGTGCAGCCAGAGAAACTGCTCGCTGCGCTCAGAATGGCAGTTTCTGCATCGGTTATTCTGCCATTTTGCTTTTTGCAAGCTCCAGAACAGCGTTGTATGACTGTTCAAAATCCAGCAGGCTTGTGTCAAGACGAATTGCGTCTTCGGCCTGACGCAAAGGTGCTTCGGCACGGTTTTCGTCGTTGTAGTCACGCTGGATAATATCCTGCAGCACCTCTTCAAAAGGCACGTTCTGGCCACGTTCGATAAGTTCTTTATAACGGCGTTTTGCACGTTCCTTTGGGTCTGCAACAAGGAAAATTTTAATTTCTGCATCTGGCAGAACCACTGTGCCGATGTCACGGCCGTCCATTATAACACTTTGTGTTTTTGCCATATCACGCTGTGTGTCCAGCAAAAATGCGCGCACAGCCTTGTAGGCCGAAACTTTGCTTGCTGCCATGGAAACTTCGTTGATGCGGATTTCTTTGGAAACGTCGGTACCGTTAAGCAGCACACGCTGTTCGCCGTCAACATATTTAAGCTGAATGTCAATCTTCGGCAATGCTGCAGCAACAGCTGCCTCGTCTGCTGTATCTATACCGTTCTGCAGACAGTAAAGACCGATTGTGCGGTACATTGCACCTGTGTCTACATAAACAAAACCAAGTTCTGCACTGAGCCTTTTTGCTATTGTGCTTTTGCCTGCGCCTGATGGGCCGTCCAATGCTATGCGATAGTTCATAATTAATCCACCTTTATATTTTCTGATATTAAACTTTAACAAAAATCTGTGATAAAACTGCTTTATGCTTCCAGCACCGACTGTGCCGCTGCATAGGCAGTGGAAAATGCAATCTGCAGGTTATAACCCCCTGTATATGCGTCCACGTCGATAACCTCGCCGATGAAGTAAAGATTTTGGCAGATTTTGGACTGCATTGTCTTTGGGTTGATTTCTTTAACCGAAACACCGCCGCTGGTGATAACCGCAATATCCAGCTTGTACTTGCTGTTGAGCAGAATTTCAAAGTTTTTCATACATTCCACCAGTTTTAAGCGTTCCTGACGTGTAATCTGATTTACAGGCTTGTCGGTATCTATACCCCACACCTTAAGCATAACAGGTATCATGGATTTTGGCAGCAGCCACTCCAGACAGTTAACCGCCTTTTTTGTGTGCAGTTTTTCAAAGTCATCGCAGATACGTTTGTACAGCACCTCGTTTGGCAGGGCAGGTTTCATATCGATAACCGCCTTGTACTGCTGGATATCCTTATCTTTTATATGGCAGGAAGCCGACAGCACCAGCGGCCCTGAAATGCCAAAGTGGGTAAAGAGCATTTCGCCCTGTTCACTGAATACTTTTTTGTTTTTGTAAACAAGGGAGAGATTTACATTTTTAAGGCTTAAACCCATCATCTCTTTGCACATGGAACCGTTTTCCACCAGCGGAACAAGGCTTGCTGTTGGTGTTACAACAGTATGACCTGCCTGGCGTGCAAATTTATAGCCGTCACCTGTGCTGCCAGTCTGCTTATAACTCATACCGCCTGTGGCAACAATAACCCTGTCGGCATACATATTTCTGCCGCTGCGGAGAACAACGCCCTTTGCAGTGCCTTCTTCGATGATAAGCTTTTCTACCTCGTCATAGACAATATCCACATGGCTGCAGTGTTTTTCCAGTGCTTTTTTTATATCCATTGCCCTGTCACTTACAGGGAAAACACGTCTGCCTCTTTCTGTTTTAAGGGGCACGCCCATATTCTCAAAAAATTCCATAACCTTTGCAGGCGGAAACTGGTATATGGAAGAAAACATAAACTTTGGATTTGTGCGGATATTTTTAAGGATTGTTTCCTCATCGCTGTCGTTGGTGACATTGCAGCGGCCTTTGCCTGTGATAAGCAATTTTTTTCCGCAGCTTTCCATATGCTCGATAATGGTAACTTTGTGCTTTTGTGCCATAAACCCTGCACAGAAAAGCCCTGCAGCACCGCCGCCTATAACAATAACTTCCATTTAAACCTCGTGTAAAAATCTATAAAAAATCTCTGCAAAGCGGTGTTTGCACCTTTTCTTTGCTGTTAAAATCAACATTTTCCTTAACATAATATTGTATCACCATCTGTCAAAAACTGCAACTTTTATTGTGCATACCGCAAGCGCTGAGCATATTATATTTTTATTGCGGAAAAGTTTTCATTTATGGTAAAATAATTAATTAGATGTACAACACAAATTTCCATAAGAGAGGTTAATTTATGCTGACAGTTACAAATGTAAGCCATGGCTTTGGCGAAAGGCAGATACTGGACAATGCGTCCTTCAGGATGAAAAAGGGCGAACATATCGGCCTTGTGGGCGCCAACGGCGAAGGTAAAACAACATTTTTAAATATAATAACAGGTAAAGAACCTGCTGACGAAGGCAGCGTTGTTTGGGCAAAAAGAGCCACTGTGGGCTATCTTGACCAGCATTCTGTGCTTACCCCTGGCCAGACAATACGCGATGTGCTGCGCACAGCCTTTAACGATATGTACCAGCTGGAGCACGATATAATGGTGCTTTATGAAAAAATGGCCGACTGCAGTGACGAGGAGATGACGCAGCTGCTGGAAGAGGTGGGCGACATTCAGGATATTCTTGACCATAGCGGTTTTTACACCATAGATAGCAAGATTGAAGAATACTCCAACGGTCTTGGCCTTGGGGAAATAGGCCTTGACCGTGATGTAAGCAAATTAAGCGGCGGTCAGCGTACAAAGGTGCTTTTGACAAAACTGCTGCTGCAGAACCCTACAATACTTATCCTTGACGAACCTACCAACCACCTTGACGAGAACCATATACGCTGGCTGACCACATTTTTGCAGAACTACGAAAACGCATTTATGCTGGTGAGCCACGATGTTCCTTTTTTAAATGCCGTTACCAACGTAATTTATCACGTTGAAAACGCAGTGCTTACAAGATACAAGGGCAACTATGACGACTTTATGGCTATGTACGAGCTTAAAAAGCGTCAGCTGGAGCAGGCATACGAAAAGCAGCAGAAAGAAATTGCCCATCTGGAAGACTTTATTGCGCGCAACAAAGCCCGTGTTGCCACAACCAACATGGCAAAAAGCCGTCAGAAAAAGCTGGACAAAATGGACATTATAGAGCTGGCAAAGGAAAAGCCAAAACCGATTTTTGCCTTTGAATATTCCCGTGCCCCAGGCAGGGTTGTGGTGGAAGCAAAAGACCTTGTGCTTGGCTATAACGAAGCACTGACACGCCCTGTAAACTTTGTGGTGGAACGTGGCCAGAAGATTGCCATTAAAGGTGTAAACGGTCTTGGAAAATCCACACTTTTAAAAACAATGCTGGGCATTATTCCGCCTTTCAGTGGTGAAATCAATCTTGACTATTATGCAGAACCTGCCTACTTTGAGCAGGAGCACATTGCCAGCAGCAAAAGCGCACTTAACGAGATATGGGATATGTATCCGTCCATGACCAATGCAGGTGTGCGCGGTGCATTGGCAAAATGCGGCCTGACCACCCAGCATATAGAAACACAGTGCAAGGTGCTGTCTGGCGGCGAAAACGCAAAGGTGCGCCTGTGTGCAATTATGCTTAAAGCCATGAACGTGCTGGTGCTGGACGAGCCTACCAACCACCTTGACGTCGATGCAAAGGACAGCCTTAAAAAAGCTGTAAAAGACTTTAAAGGTACAGTTATCCTTGTAAGCCATGAACCTGAGTTTTACCAGGATATTGTAACAGCTGTATGGAACCTTGAAGACTGGACAACAAAAATAGTTTAATTACAAAAAATATGTCATTCTGAGAAATACAGATGGCAAAAATCTCACAGTTTGTTTTAAACAATGTCAGCCCACAGTTTGTGCCGGCAGAGAGATTATTTGCTGATGCTCAGAATGACAATTTATTTTTAAAATGACAATTTACTTATAATATTTTTTTGTAAACATATTTATCCATCACATATTCAAAACCGTTTTTATGCAAATCCTGCCA
>SVMW01000004.1 GCA_015067215.1 Oscillospiraceae bacterium
AAATTGATGTAAAAAACGAATGGATAGGCAAAAGCCCAATTGAACTGAATACTCGAGAAAATTGCGGATTCAATATAATCGCCCTTAAGAAGAACGATAAAATAAATACAGATATTTATTCTGAACAAGCACTCGATGCCCAGACAAAACTTATCGTTATCTCAGCTACATCAAAATCAAAATAATCATAATATCACAGGCAAAACAAATATACTTTTTATAACAAAACGAACCCCCGAAAACTTTTCGGGGGTTTTGTTATAAATGGATATCACTAAACATACAACAGCTTAAATATAAGCAAATTCTACCTTTACAACTGCACGGTAATTTCCGCCGTCCATTTCGGCAACGTTTCTTTTTACTTCTGTTTCAACCTGTGCTTCGGTATATTTAAAACTGTGAGGGATAACAACATCAAAGATAACATTTGTATGTGTAGGGCCTTCCACCATGCGGAAATCGTGTATTGAAACTTCGCCTTCATACAGTTCGGCAATTCCCAGTGAAATTCTTTCACGCATTTCCACAACCTTTGCATCATCGTCAGCAATAGGATCCATATGTATTGTAGCTTCGCAGCCAAGTTTATTCTTGAGGTCCTGTTCAATGTTGTCAATAACATCGTGAGTGCAAAGCAGGTCCGCAGATGCACTTACCTCTGCATGGAGTGTAATCATAAGTCTGCCCGGGCCGTAGTCGTGAACAATAAGGTCGTGTATTCCAAGCACTTCAGGGTATGACATAACAATGTGGTAAATTTCGTTTACAAGGTCTTCATCCGGTTTCTGACCAAGCAGCGGCGAAATTGTGTCCTTTGCCGCACCTATACCTGCACGGATAATAAACAGTGAAACCAGCAGACCGCACCAGCCGTCAATTGTAAGGCCGCTAAAATGGCCCACAACTGCTGCAACAAGTACTACCGCAGTGGAAATGCAGTCGCTTAAGCTGTCTGCGCCTGTTGCTTTCATTGCTGCGGAATCAATCTTTTTGCCGATTGCATTGTTGTAATAGCTCATATAGAACTTCACCGCAATGGACGCCACAAGAATAACCGCTGAAAGAATGCTGAATTCCACAGCCTGCGGATGAATAATTTTATCGATTGATGATGTAAGCAGTTCGTAACCCATAAGCAGAATTGCCATTGCAACCACAAGACCTGACAGATATTCTATTCTGCCATGACCAAAAGGATGCTCAGGGTCAGGTTTCTGCCCGGCAAGTTTGAAACCTATGATTGTAACAACAGAAGAACCTGCGTCGGATAAGTTGTTGAAAGCGTCTGCAGTAATGGAAACCGAGTTGCTGATAAGCCCCGCAAAAAATTTGCCTGCAAACAGCAGCAGGTTAAGCACAATACCCACACCGCCGCAAAGAACACCATATGCGGAACGCACATCCGGGTTCTGTGTGTTGTCTTTATCTTTTATAAAAATTTTTGCCAGAAAATTAATCACTTTAAAAAATCTCCCCTTTATTTTGCAGAATTTCCAGTTTTTCCGCTGTTTTACAGTATACACCATTTTTTCAAGTTGTCCAACGCAAACTTTTGTCTGTGGCAGATAAAACTGTTTTTTCATATTATATATACGGAGATAAAAACAAATTTTATGAAAGGAGTTTAATTATGAACCGTGCTGTAAGCATTGCCACCGCAGCATTTCTGGCGTTTATAACCGCTGTTATTTTTGTTATACTGTTTGTTTTGGGACTTTTGCCGCAGACTGCCCTGCCAGGAATTGCAGGAATTGCAATTTCCGCTGCAATTTTAGCTTTGGTGTTTCTCTCTGTTGCCTGGTGCACAACCAGTCTGTGCCGCAACAGATTCAACAACGCTCTCGGCTGTTTTGGCAGACCTGTGGTTTTTGCCGCCGTTTTAAGCCTTGGTCTGTCACTTGTACTGGCTGCAGTTTCCCCCACCGCTATAAACACTATCAATGCGGGCATAATTTTTGCCCAGATTTTTCTGCTTGATTTCACTGTGTTTATGTTTGCTTTTCTTATTGCACTTGCACTGCCCACAGGCTGCAGTATAAACAACAATAACAACAACTGCAGCTGCAACTGTAACTGCAGCTGTAACTGCTGCTGTTACAGCGATGACTGATATTTTTTAAAGGACCATTGTGCTGCATACAAAAACCGCTGTACCTGATGATACAGCGGTTTGTTTTGTAATTATTTTTCAAAAACTTTGATTTCTTCTGCAGGGTTGATAAGTGCACCCCAGTAACCTTCGTTTTCAAGTCTTCCAAGAAGCTTGCCAAGTTTTTTAGGTCTTTCATAAAGGCCTACATCATATTCTGCACGAAGTTCCTTTGCTTTTGCAACACATTCGGCATAGTTTGCTTCTTCAAAGATAACAGCAAGTTTTTTCTTTGCTGTTGGCGGTGTAAAGCCCTGTTCGCTGAGAATTGCAAAAATTCTTTCAAACCCGATAGAGAAACCGACAGCAGGAATGCTTTCGCCAAGGAACTTGCCGATAAGATTGTCATATCTGCCGCCACCTGCAATTGCACCCTTGAATTCGTTGGAAACAACTTCGAAAACTGTGCCTGTGTAGTAACCCTGACCGCGAACGAGGGAAAGGTCAAACACTACATCATATTTGTTTTCGGAAACTGCGTTTGAAAGTGTGATGATTTTTTCAACACTCTGCACAGCTTCGCTTTCAGGCATAAGTTTTTTTACATATCCGAGGCTGAAATCGCCCTGCTTGAGAAAATCCACAAATTTTGCAACAGCTGCTGCATCAAAGTTCTTTTCGTCAAGTTCCTTTTCAACGCCTTCTGCACCAATTTTGTCCATTTTGTCAAATGTGATACAAACGCTCATCAAATCTTCTGCGGCAAAACCCATAGACAAAAGCAGGTCATTAAGGATGCGGCGATTGTTTACACGCACTGTAAAGTTTTTGAGTGTGATTGCAAGCAATGCTTCAGTAACTGTGCTGATAAGCTCGATTTCGGAATAATCGCTGTCGGAACCGATGATATCAACATCACACTGCATAAATTCGCGCAGACGGCCTTTCTGCGGACGTTCTGCACGGTAAACACGGTCCATCTGAATAATTTTTGCAGGATATGGCAGTTTGGAACGGTTGTTTGCAAAATATCTTGTAAGCGGCAGTGTAAGGTCATAGCGGAGTCCCATATCTGCCAGATTGTTTTCTGTAAGTTCACCTTCAAAAGCTTTCTGAAGCTTATCCCCTCTTTTGAGAATTTTAAAGATGAGGTTCAGGTTTTCGCCGCCTTCGGATTTGTCCAGATTTTCGATATCTTCAATGATAGGTGTAGTAATACGGGTAAAGCCGTTGGATGTATACACCTTTAATATTTCGCTCTGGAGATAATCGCGTATAGCGGTTTCGTTTGGCAGATAGTCAACTGTACCTTTTACGTTGCTGATTTTCATGTTATATAACCTTTCTGCTGTTATTTTGCAGCTTTTTCTATTCTTTCAATTAAAAATTTGTATGTAACCATGATTACAATAATTTCCATCGGCATCAGAACCACGTTGCTGAAAACCCTTGTAGGCAGCAAAGCCAGATAACCTTTGCCTGTAAACAGGGTTGTCCAATAGGTGTTTATGCCAAGATGGTATACAAGATTGATTATAAGTGATGCCGCCGTCACTTTTGCAAAACTTTTTGCCCCGCCGTTTTGCAGAAACAGACCGTAAGTTGCACCTGACAGAAACGCTGTAAGGGTGTACCCCGGGAAATATGCCCCGATTGGAAAAAGTATTGCACCGATAAAGTCACACAAAGCACCTGCTATGCCGCCGTAAAGCGGGCCGTAAAGCATACCTATTACAGAAAGTGGAATAAATGCAAAGCCGATTTTTGCAATTGGTGTAGATATTGACAAAAATCTTGAAAGCACAATTTCAACGGCAATAAGCAGGCCGATTCGGGTGACTTTGGTAAGATCAAAACTGTTTTTACCAGCCATGTATAATTCCTCCTTTTTAAGTATTGCACATTTAATTATAATACATTGAATAGTGTTAAAAGTCAATTATCCTTTGATTTACTATAAACAAAAAGACAGGCCGTGCACACCGTTGACCCATGTGTGACTGCCTGTCTGTTGTTTTATTTGATTTTATCGATTTTCTTGAGACCGTAAATGATAAGCGGCACAAGAAAAATCTGAATAATGATGCCCGGAATTGGTCTTAAAAATACTTCTGTCACAATCTGTGAAACTGTGTAATGATACAAATGGTTGCTTGTGATACCCCATATAATACGGCCTGCAAGCATACCTGCAAGTACACTTTTAACAATGCTTCTGCCTCTGTGATGGCTTACCTTGTACACAAGGCCTGTAACAAGACCATATGTAGCAAGTTCAAAACACATTGGAATTGCTGATTCCAATGTAGGCAGACCTACAGCAAGATGACGCAGAATTGGTGCAACTGCACCAATAACCATTGCCATCGGGCCGCCAACGATAAAGCCGGCAAGCAGTACAGGTGTGTGCATTGGTGAAAACATAACGGCAAACTCCTGTTTAAGCGGCAGAAGTGATGACAGAGACACTGCAAACGAAAGCAGAATCAATGCAAGCAGAATTTTTTTTACAATTTTCATAATATACTTTCCCCTAATCTGTTATTAATTATCCCAAATAATATAAAATAAAGCCTCAAACGACAGCATATTATACTCCTATATTTTGTAATATTCAATGAGCACTTTCACCAATTTATCACATTCTTTCGCCTCACCATTCATTTAAATTGCTGTCAATCGAATCATCGTCAATTTATTAACATTTTTCTCATTATATTTTCTGCATACCACCCGTTTATATTGCCAACAATGCTGTTTTTGTAGTAATATTATTAGAGAATTTATTTTATGAACGGATAGTTATATGAAGAATATTGTTTTCGGCATACTTGCTCATGTTGACAGTGGCAAAACCACCCTGTCGGAAGGTATGCTTTATGAATGTAAAAGTATAAGAAAACTTGGTCGTGTTGACCACGGAGATACAGCCCTTGATACCAATGAAATAGAAAAAAGCAGAGGTATTACCGTTTTTTCCAAGCAGGCAAAACTGTCCTTTGGCGATACCACCGCTTATCTTATTGATACCCCGGGACATGTGGATTTTTCTGCCGAAATGGAAAGAACCCTTTCTGTGCTGGACTACGCAATACTTGTAATAAGCGGCACTGATGGCATACAGAACCACACTGAAACCTTGTGGCAGCTGCTGGAAAGATATAATGTGCCTGCGTTTATCTTTGTAAACAAAATGGACCTTAACGGTGCTGACAAAAACAAAGTTTTAAACCAGCTGCAGCAGACTTTCAGCAGTTATTGTGTGGATTTTACCAGCCTCAACGACGATACATTGGAAAACATTGCCCTTGCAGATGAAAACCTTATGGAAAAACTGCTTATGGGCGAAACAATTGAAAACAGTGACATTGCCTCCCTTGTGGTTCAGCGCAAACTGTTCCCCTGCATTTTCGGCAGTGCACTTAAAGGTGACGGCATAACCGAAATGCTCAATATGCTGGACCGCTATACCGTTCAGTCTGCATATCCTCAGGATTTTGGTGCAAAGGTTTATAAAATTAGTCACGATGAACAGGGCAACCGACTTACCTACCTTAAAATTACAGGAGGAAACCTTAAACCGAAAGACACAGTAAAGCAGAAAACGCCTGACGGTGAAACCGTAGCAGAAAAGGTTAACCAGATAAGGGTTTATACGGGTGAAAAATTCACCACAGAACAAATTGCTGAAAGCGGTACAGTATGTGCTGTAACAGGCCTTAGTGCAACCTATTCAGGTCAGGGGCTTGGCATTGACACTAACCTTGAACAAAGCCTGACCCAGCCGATTTTCACCTATAAAGTGCTGCTTGACGAAAAAACAGACGCCTTTACCGCGCTCAGCCGTTTCCGAATTCTGGAGCAGGAAGACCCACAGCTTAATGTGACATGGAAAGAACACCTTAACGAAATACACATAAGCCTTATGGGCGAAATTCAGCTGGAAGTGCTTAAAACAATGTGTCTGCAGCGTTTTGGCATGACAATCGATTTCAGTCAGGGTAATGTGCTGTACAAGGAAACAATAAAAAACACTGTTGAAGGTGTGGGACACTTTGAACCTCTGCGTCATTATTCGGAAGTTCATCTGCTGCTTGAACCGCTTAAAAACGGACAGGGCCTTGTGTTTGACACCCTTTGCAGCGAAGACAAGCTGGACAAAAACTGGCAGAGACTTGTACTGACACACCTGGCGGAAAAAACACATCTCGGTGTACTGACAGGCAGTCCGATTACTGATATGAAAATCACCCTTGTGAGCGGCCGTGCACATATAAAACACACCGAAGGCGGTGACTTCCGTCAGGCAACCTACCGTGCTGTCCGTCAGGGACTTATGCAGGCAGAAAACGTCCTGCTTGAACCATGGTACAATTTTACCATCACAGTTCCTATGGAAAACATAGGCCGTGTAATGTCCGATGTGCAGAAAATGTCAGGCAGTTTTGACCCACCTGAAACTGTGGGTGAAAATGCCGTGCTTAAAGGTACCGCACCTGTTGTGAATATAAACGACTACAAATCGGAAATTATCAACTTTACCCGCGGCAAAGGCAGAATAAACTGTCAGCTCAAAGGTTATTTCCCTTGTCACAATGCTAGTGAAGTTATTGAAAAATTTGCATATGACCCTGAAGCTGACCTTGAAAACACCCCTGACAGCGTGTTCTGTACCCACGGGGCAGCCATTGTTGTAAAATGGTATGATGTTAAAAACACAATGCACCTTGAAAGTTTTTTGAAGCCAAAGCGTGAAGACGTCAGGCAAAGCATAACACACAGAGAAGTTACTGAATACCGCAGTGTTCTGGAACAGGACAAAGAGCTTTTAAAAATTTTTGAGCAAACCTACGGCAAAATAAAAGTGGACAGACGCACTGTGTTTGACCCTGCAAAAAAAGCAGAAAAATCAAAAAAAATGCCTCGTGAAAGACATTATGACAAAGATTTTCTGCTTGTTGACGGATACAACATTATATTTGCCTGGGATGACCTTAAAGAAATTGCAAAAGAAGACATAAATGCAGCAAGGGAAAAACTGGTAAATGTGCTGTGCAACTATCAGGGATTCAAACGCTGTGAGGTAATTGTTGTTTTTGACGCTTACAAAGTAAAAGGCAATGTTGGCAGTATTGAAAGATACCACAACATTACCATTGTATATACAAAAGAAGCGGAAACCGCCGATATGTACATTGAAAAAGTTACCCACCAGATTGCAAAAAACCATCGTGTCCGCGTTGCAACCAGCGACGGTCTGGAGCAGATTATCATTCTCGGCCACGGTGCAATGAGGCTTTCGGCCTCCAATTTCAAAGCGGAAGTTGATGAAATTGAAAAAGCCATAAGAGAAATAATTGAATAATTATTCTGCAAAACAGAAATCCTGTCAGGTTTAATGCCCGACAGGATTTTTCATATTAACCCAGTGCTACATCCAGCACCATCATAAGTGTGAATCCAACCGCAAAGAAAATTGTACCGATATTGGAATGTTCCCCTTCTGACATTTCAGGGATAAGTTCTTCCACCACCACATATAGCATTGCACCCGCTGCAAAGCTGAGCAGATAAGGCAAAAGAGGCACTACAAGATTTGCCAGAAGAATAGTTGCTATTGCACCTATAGGTTCGATTATACCCGATACAACCCCATAGCTGAAAGCCTTGTGGTTTTTCATTCCGTTGCTTTTAAGAGGCATTGAAATTATTGCCCCCTCCGGCATGTTTTGTATTGCTATACCTAAAGCCAGTGTCATAGCTGCTGCAAATGAAATATTTTCATTGCCGCTAAGCCAGCCTGCTGCCACAACGCCTACCGCCATACCTTCCGGAAGATTGTGCAAAGCCACGGCAATAACCATCATTGTGGATTTGCCAAGATTGCTCTGCGCACCTTCCGGACTGTCACTGTTAATGTGCAGATGCGGTATTATGCTGTCCAGTACCAGAAGAAACAAAAAGCCAACCCATACGCCCACAAAGGCAGGTATAAACGCAAGTTTGCCCATATGCTGTGACTGGTCCATTGCAGGAATTATAAGGCTCCAGACCGATGCCGCAACCATCACGCCCGCCGCAAATCCGGTAAGAGAACGCTGTAGTCTCCGGCTCATTTCGCCTTTCATAAAAAATACGCCTGCAGCACCAAGTGTAGTGCCCAGAAAAGGAATAAAAATTGCACTCAAAACCTGTGCTGTCATCATATTTTTCACCTCCTGTTTTCTGTATATAATTATATATGACTGTGCTGTCAGAATCAGTAACATAGTCACATTCAATATTATTATATTTTCACAGCGTCAATGCTGACACAAAATAAAAACTGCAGAACATCCATCAGGGGCTTCTGCAGTTTTGTTATATTTATTTTTCTGCTTTTCCTTTTTCCCAGTTCCATGGATGTTTTTTGATGATACCATCTGCAAACGGAACAAAGAAGGAAACAATGAGTGATACCGCAAGCAGCCACTGATACCACAAAAGCGGAATAATGTCCAGCGGACTTACTGTAAAACCGGACAATGCTGCAAGGGAACCCATTGCAAGGAACTGTGCACCATAAGGAATTGCACCCTGGAAAATGCAGGAAACAATGTCCAGAATGGACGCTGTTTTTCTTGGGTCAACCTTGAATTCTTCCGAAACACTTTTTGCAATAGAGCCAACCACAATGATTGCAACTGTGTTGTTTGCTGTTGAAAGGTCAGCTGCTGCTGCAAGTGCTGCAATGCCGGCCTGTGCAGATTTCGGGCCTCTGATAAAGCTGCGGATTTTTGCAAGCAGCCATTCGATACCGCCCTGTTTTGCAACCATATTTGACAAACCGCCAACCAGCAGTGAAAGGAAGAATACTTCTTCCATGCCTCTGAACCCGTCATAAATGCTCTGGGCAAATGTAAGCACTGTAAGTTCACCGCCAAAGATGCCGATAGCACCTGCAGAAAAAATGCCCACTGCCAGTGTTACAAACACGTTGAGACCTGCAACTGCAAGACCGAGAACAAGTATGTAAGGAACAACCTTGATAAAATCAAAGCTGAGGTTTTCAATTGCCACAGCAGTGTCAGGTCTGCCGAAAATAACCAGAAGAATTACTGTAACAAGCGCTGCAGGTGCTGCAATAAAGCCGTTCACACGGAATTTATCCTTCATTTCAACGCCCTGTGTTCTTGTTGCCGCAATTGTTGTATCACTGATCATGGAAAGGTTGTCGCCGAACATTGCACCGCCCACAACCGCTGCAAGTGCCAGTGGAAGGTTGAGCCCTGCTTTGTCTACAAGCCCGCATGCAATAGGAACAAGTGCTGTGATTGTGCCCATTGATGTGCCTGTTGCAACACCAAGAAATGCTGCAATTACAAACATACCTGCAATAAGGAACTGTGCAGGAACAAATGTGAGGCCGAAGTTTACTGTTGCATCAACGCCGCCCATTGCTTTTGCCACTGCAGAAAAAGCACCTGCAAGGAGATAAACCATAAGCATAATCTGGATGTTTTCATCCCCGCAGCCATCGGTAAAATGTTTGAATTTTTCATTGATTGTGCCTTTAAACATAATAAAGGCTACCACAATTGAGATAAAAAGTGCTACAGGAGATGGAAATGTGTAAAAGTCATTCAGCACAACACCTGCAACGATGTAGATTACTACAAAAACCAGCATAGGGATAAGTGACCATCCGCCGATCTTTTTGTTTGTATTGTTATCCACGATAACAACTCCTTCCTTTAAAATATACTTCACTAAGTTTATATACAATTAATTTGCACGGACGTGCCGTTCAAATCAGCTTATTAAACAACTTTATTATTTTACCAAAATACCTGTTTTTTTTCAACAGTTATAATTGATTATACGACTATTTTATTTATATAAAATTCTGTTTTTATGCATATAATTCTTATACATACAAAACAAAGGCGGTTTTTATTATGAACAAACCATACAATCTGCAGGGAGCCAGAATTATTATCCGCAGACTGTTCAGACACGACACAAAAATAATTACAGAATGTTTCAATGATTACGGGCAATTGTTTTTTTCGCCTGTAAGTGAAGATTTTATAAACAGGATTTTTCCTGAAGGTGAGGTATGGGGTGCATTTGTAAACAACAGAATTATTGCCTGCAGCTATCTTTATCCTCTGGACTGTAAATTGTCAGAGGAAACCAAAAGATACAGCCAGCTTACCGATTTTATCGCTGATCCGTCAGAGTATCTTATGGCAGGGTATATTGGCATACATCACCGCAATTTTAAGGAATGCATACCTGACGAAAAGGCAGGCGCAGTATGCTGCAACATGTACAAGGCTTTTCTTAACACAGCTGAAATGCAGGCATTCCGCCGTGGCAAAAGGTTTGTTGTACACTGCACACCCGTTAAACTCTCCTGCTGTCTGCCGCAGATATTTAACTGCGGATACAAGCTTGTAAAAATGCGCGGTCTGGAAAAACTTGTGGTGCATTACATTTTTACAAAATCAGTTTATACGCCTGTTGTCCATATACAGCAAAAAGGAGAAAGCTGCCGCGTTGCACAGAGCAACACAAAAGCTCTCTCCCGTTTTTTAGAAGATGGCTACTGCGCCTTTGATATACTCAAAGACGGCAGTGAAAATATTTTTCTGCTGGAAAATCAATAACCGATAAGCAAGCCTTTTTCCATTGCATAGAAGCTTGTAAGACCTTTGCATTGGTTTACTGTAATATCATCAGTTTTGCATTTTTCTTTAATAAGAGCTGTAATTCTTTCAACAGCTTTATGGTTGTTGCAGTGGCTGATAACAACAGGTTTTCCTGTCATATCTTTCTGTTCGTTCATATAGTCAACCATTTTTTCAAGTGTTTTTTCATCACCGCGAACTTTAAACATAAGTTCTACTGTGCCCACATCACTTGCCTGTGCAATAAGATGAATTCCCAAAGCAGCCACAACTTTACCAACAAGAGGTTTCATACGACCCATTTTGATAAGGTTGTCAAATTTTTCAAGTGTGAACACAAGACGTGCTTCCTTGACATATTCTTCTACTTTTTCAACAATTGTATCAAAAGGCAGACCTTCGCCTATAAGTTTATCTGCATATCGTGCAATAAGCACCATACCACCTGCAGTGTTGTAACTGTTTACAACGTGAACATTTTTTTCAGGATACTCTTCTTTAATCATCTTTTCTGCAACGAGGGCAGCATTGTATGTACCGCTGAGGTTGCTTGTAATACAGATGCAGATTACATTATCAGCTGTCTTGAAATGTTCATAAAATGCATCGGGAGGCGGGCATGCTGTTGAAGATGCGGATTTTTCCTTACTCATTGCATCCAGCAAAGCAGGAATATCAATGGTGTCATTGTCAACAAATTCTTTTTCACCTACGCGGATTGTGAGCGGTGCAATTTTAAGTTCAGCATTTTTAAATGACTGCTTTGATACCATCATATCGCAGCTTGAGTCCAATACTATATTCCAGCTCATAAATATACCCCTTATTAATACCCAAAATAAATATAGTTTCCAAAACCATATTACACTATTAAAATAATTATGTCAACCTGTCATCAACATTATTGACAAAACAATTATTTTATTTTAAACTTATTTTATACACAATTAAGTATTAATATCAGTTTAACATATAACAGCTTATGAGGTAAAGTGGTATGACAAATAAATTTCAGGATTTTCATATGCCAAGGTACGACGAAATCCCTGACATAGATTTATATATGGATCAGCTTCTGGCTTACATCGACAAAGTGCTCGCACCTTTGTCTGTTAACCAGCAGGAAAAGGCACTTACCACCTCAATGGTAAACAACTATGTAAAGCAGGGGGTTCTGCCTGCCACAGTCAAAAAAAGATATTCCCGTGACCATGTGGTTATCCTCATTGAAATCTGTCTTGCAAAACAGCTTTATTCCATAGGTGAAATCGGCAAACTTATTACTGTACAGAATGCAAGCTTTGATATGCGCACAAGTTACAACTATATATGTACTGAACTTGAAAATGTACTTAAAAGCACTTTTGCCAACGAACCATTGTCAAAAGACTCGGGCAACAGCAACAAAATGGAAAGACTTCTGGTGCGCAATACAGTAATTGCTTTTGCTCACAAACTGCACACACAGATGCTCAGCGACGAACTTTTGAAAAAAATAAGCGGAAATTAAATATAACAAAAAAATCACTGTAACCTGAATGTTACAGTGATTTTTGTTTTTACCGTTACTCAATTGCCAAAAAGGTCCTGCATTCTGTCGTAGTTTTCTGTCTGACGGCGTTCAGTTTCTTCCTTTGCATAACGCAGCATGCCATCTTTGAGATATACAACATCGTTTTCTTTTACTTCATAGTCAAAAAACTCAATGGAATAAACCTGAATTTCTCCATATGGGTCCTGTGTAACCACAAACTGACCTTTTACCTGTATTACAGAATAGTACATATTATCCCTCCCGATATTCAATGGGCTTTTTATCTGTTATTGAATATATAAGTGTTCCGTCACGGAATGTTATATTGTATTTTGCGTTGTATTTTTCAAACAGTTTCACAGTTTCTGTGTGCGGATGGCCGTATTCATTGTCTTTACCTGCTGAAACCGCCACATATTCAGGACGGATAGTCTTTATAAATTCTTCAGTGTTGGAAGTGGACGACCCGTGATGACCTGCCGTAAAAAGTGTTACTGTGCTGTCAAAATTTTCAAGCAGCCTCTGTTCATATTCTGCTTCACCGTCCCCTGTGTTAAGCCATGTGAAATCCCCTTGTGTAAACAGGGTTGCAACAGATGTATCATTTACCGTAAGATCGTTGTATGTATTGTCAAGAATTGCGACAGTGCCATTGCCAATCTGATACACATCACCTTTTGCTGCAGGTTTCAGTTCAATCCCATATTTTTCCACCTTGTCAAGAAAAGCGGTAAAAAAACTGTTTGTAGGCATATTATCCTTTGAAAGGTCAGGAATTACAATGGTTTTTATTTTAAAATTATTCATTACATCCAGCAGTTCACTTGTATGGTCGGTATGAAAATGTGTAATGACCAACAGTTCAATTTCGCTTATCCTTGCATTTTCAAGATATTTTACAACCCCGGTATGGCTTTCTCCGATATGTCCTGCATCCACAAGACAATACTTTCCACCGCTGGAAATCAGGGTGCTGTCTGCCTGACCTACGCTTAAAACCGAAATTGTGTCCCCTGCTGTGCTAAGGTCTACAGGGTTGAAGGAAGCAGGTTTAAAATTGCCTTTGGCAAGCAGAACAATAAAAAAACCTATAACTGCAACAATAAGAATATATATTCCTTTTAAAAATCTGCTTTTCATTATCTGCCCTTGTTAAGTGCCTTATTGCGTTTCTGTGCTTCCTGCCAGTTTTTTACAGGCACATTTTTCCGTTTTGGATTGTTTGCGGCATAGGCAATTTCAGATTTTGTTTTCCTTGCACCTACAAGCACAGGGATAAGGTCCTCTCTGTGTACTTTACGCAGAGCTTCCAGCACAACCTGGGAATTCTTTGGGTTATAGTACTGCAGAAGTGCACGCTGCATTGCTTTTTCAGCACTTGTTTTTGCAACATAAACAGGTTTCAGTGTATAAGGGTCAAGCCCTGTGTAGTACATTGAAGTGGAAACTGTACCTGGTGTAGGGTAAAAATCCTGCACCTGTTCCGGCCTGATTTTATGTTTTGCAAGATATTCTGCCAGCAGAACTGCATCTTTAAGGGTGCTGCCCGGGTGGCTTGACATAAGGTAAGGGACAAGATACTGTTCCTTGCCTATTTTTTTGGTTATCTGATAAAACTTATTCTGAAATCTGTCATACAGTCCCAGTGCAGGTTTGCCCATGCACTCGAGGGTTTTTGGTGCAAAATGTTCAGGTGCAACTTTAAGCTGACCGCTTACATGGTGCTGTACAAGTTCCTTGAAAAAGCTGTCATCCTTGTCATGCATAATGTAGTCATATCGCAGACCGCTACGTACAAACACGCGTTTTACACCTTTTATCGCACGGATTTTTCGCAGCAGTTCAAGGTAATCACTGTGGTCCACCTGCAGATGCGGGCAAGGTGTTGGCGCCAGACATTTCCTGTCAGGGCACAGACCTTCCGTCACCTGTTTTTTACAGCTTGGAATACGGAAATCTGCTGTCGGGCCGCCCACGTCGTGAATGTAGCCTTTAAAGTCCGGGGAAGCCGCAATTTTTTCTGCTTCTGCCAACACACTTTCATGGCTGCGGCTTGTTACAAAACGTCCCTGATGCATTGTGATTGCACAGAAATTGCAGCCTCCGAAACAGCCTCGGTTGTGTATAATGGAAAAACTTACCTCCTGAATGGAGTTAAGCCCGCCTTCTTCATCATAAACCTTTGGATATGTACGGGTAAAAGGCAGAGCAAAAAGTGCATCAAGCTCCTTGCGGTAAAGTGGTTTTGCAGGCTTATTCTGTACAAGATACAGGTCGTTTGTCTGTTTCTGAACCACTACTTTACCATTGATATGGTCCTGATTTTCCATTTGTACACGGGTTGCCTTTGAATAGCTTATTTTATCTTCGCTTACCTTTTTAAAACTTGCACACTCAGCATAACCGGTCGGAAGTTCCCACTGTCTGCCAAGCCAGCAGGTGCCCGGGATATCGTGCATTGTGCTTATATCTTCCCCTTTTGCAAGACGCTGTACAATTTCGGCCGTCTGGCGTTCGCTCATACCAAAGGACAACAGGTCTGCACCGCTGTCCAGCAGAACAGACGGCATAACAGAGTCCGACCAGTAGTCATAATGTGCAAAACGGCGCAGGGAAGCTTCAATACCGCCTATTATTACAGGAAGGTCGGGATATGCCTGTTTTGCAAGCTGTGTGTAAACGGTAACCGCACGGTCAGGGCGTTTGCCCTGTCTGCCGCCTGCGGAATAGTCATCGGTGTCACGGCGTTTTTTTGCAACAGTATAGTGAGTTACCATACTGTCAACATTGCCGCTGCCGATAAGAAAACCGTATTTAGGTCTGCCGAAGCGTTTAAAATCTTCGCAGCTGTCGAATTTAGGCTGTGGAAGCACACACACATTAAACCCGAGTGCATCAACTATGCGGGCAATTACCGCTGTGCCGAAACTTGGGTGGTCAACATATGCATCACCACCTACAACCACGAAATCAGGCTGGTCAAAGCCAGCCTTTATCATTTCGTCATAAGTAATAGGTAATAAATTTCTGTTCATATCTTTTACTGTTCGTTATTGTTGTTAATCATCATTTCAAGCCACTGATTTTTGGTGATAAGCACCTGACGAGGTTTGGAACCTTCATATGGACCAATAATGCCCATTTCTTCCATTTCGTCCATAATGCGTGCCGCACGGGCATATCCAAGTTTAAGCTTACGCTGCAGCAGGCTTGTGGAAGCCTGTCCCGCATCGACCACAACTTCAATGGCTTTGGTTGTCATTTCGTCACGCTGGTCACCGCCGTCAGCTGTTGCTGCACCGCCGCCTTTATTGCCGGTTGCTGCAGCAATATTTTCCATGGATGTAATCATTTCCTGGTTGTAGTCAGCGGTATAGTCCTGTTTGATAAAGTCAATTACCTTTTCGATTTCACCGTCTTTAACATATGTGCCCTGAACACGTATTGGTTTTGAAGCACCAAGCGGCAGGAACAGCATGTCGCCCATACCAAGCAGCTTTTCAGCACCGCCGCCGTCAAGAATTGTGCGGCTGTCAATCTGGCTGGAAACCGCAAATGCAATTCTTGCAGGGATGTTTGCCTTGATAAGACCTGTGATAACATCAACAGACGGACGCTGTGTTGCAACAATAAGGTGCATACCCGCAGCCCTTGCTTTCTGTGCAAGTCGGCAGATGTAGTCTTCCACCTCTTTGCCTGCAACCATCATCAGGTCAGCAAGTTCATCAATAATAATTGCCACATAAGGCAGTTTTTCAAGGTCTTCACGGGTTTGTGCCAGTTTGTTGTAGCTTTTAATTTCTCTTACACCTGTTTCGGCAAACAGTTTGTAACGTTTTTCCATTTCAGCAACTGCGCTGCCAAGTGCACCTGCAGCCTTTTTAGGCTCGGTAACAACAGGCATAAGCAGATGCGGAATTCCGTTATATTCGGTAAGTTCAACAACTTTAGGGTCAACAAGGATAAGTTTTACATCTTCCGGTGAAGACTTGTAGAGAAAACTTGTGATAATTGCATTTACACATACTGATTTACCGCTGCCTGTGGAGCCTGCAATAAGCAGGTGAGGCATTCTGGTAAGGTCAGTTACCACTACGTTGCCTGCAATGTCAACACCCAGTGCAATGGAAAGCGGGCTCTGGCTGTCCTTGAACTCTTTTGACTCAAAAATTGAACGGATATTTACAGCTGAAGATGCTTTGTTAGGCACTTCTATGCCAACTGCAGCTTTGTTTGGGATTGGTGCTTCAATTCGCACACCACTTGCTGCAAGGTTAAGTGCAATATCATCTGCAAGGTTGGTAATTTTGCTTATTTTTACACCTGCAAGAGGCTGAAGTTCATATCTTGTTACAGACGGGCCTCTTGAAATGTCGATAATTTTTGTCTGCACACCAAAGCTTGCCAGAGTATCAACCAGCAGTTTGGCATTTGTTTTAAGCTCGTTTTCAATGTCACCTTTTGTCTTTGCAGAGCCGCGGTCAAACAGTGTGATCGGCGGTTTGCGGTAAACATAAGGTTTTTCGGCAGTGGTTTCAGTTGCGGCGGTTTCCGGCTTTGCCGCATCCGCATTTGCTGCTTCACCTTCAGGGTTTGTCTGTACAGCAGTTTCTTCCTTTTCTTCAGTTTTTTCAGGCTGGCTGTTAAGGTTCAGCTTGCGCATAATTTCTTCAATTTTCTGCTGTTCAAGCTGTTTGTTTTCTTCTGCTTTGTCAAATGTTTCAGCGAAACCTTCAACATCGGTGATGTTTTCCTTATTGCTTGGCAGTACAGGGTCGTCAATTTCAAAGTCGATCTGACGGTTTTTACGCACTGTTTTTTCTGTTTTTTCGGCTTCTTTTGCCTTTGCAGCTTCCAGTTTTTCCTTTTCAGCCTGTTTTGCTGCACGTTCTGCACGGTTTACCTCAATTGATTTTTCAAGGTCCTGTTTTTGTTTTTCAGCAGTTTCTTTTGTCTTTTTATAAAGGTCGTACGGAGTTGTATCGGTAAGCATCATAGCGAAAACCGCTGTAAGCACGCCCATAATTATAGCTGCAGGCGCAATGCCCATATTTATTATGAGCGGAAGGCTTGGATAAGCAATAATGCCGCCTGTAAATGTCATAGGTTTACTTCCAAGCCACAATTCCTTAAATGTGAGTACCCTTGCAGATTCCTGTGTAAATGCTGTACCTAAAGTATGTATGAGGGAAGAAATCAGTACAACACATATAACTGACTGCACCATCTTCCATTTTACAGGTTTGCCCTTTGCTGTAAGGACTGCAAGGTATATGAGAATTATTCCGATAATGTAGTTTGTAGCGCCAAAAACGCCAAAGGTGTAACCTTTGATTATTTCCCACAGCTCCTGCCCCGGCACAAAACACAGACACAGCCACAGTATACCTGCAGCAAACATAAGTATGCTCCATGCACGACTGATTTCTGCTTTTTTAACATCCTGTTTTGATGGTCTGCCACGTTTTTTACCCGTTGATGCAGTCTGCTTGGATGTAGTTTTGGTTTTTGGTTTATTTGCCATAATTTTTCTCCGTTTCTTTCAGAGTTATCCACTTTTACTTTTAATTTATGTAATGGGCATACCTGCCCAATATAATTTTATTTTACATTATATAATACCATATTTGTGTGAAAAATAAAAGGTATTTGTTGGAACAAAACTGCTCACCATTATCCATGCTGCACATTATTGAGTTTCCTCGCTGTTTTCTCTTTTATCTATTTCATCATATAAATATTCCAGTGCATCACCTATACTGCCTATGCGGTCAATAAGTCCTTCTTTTACTGCGGTTTTTCCGTCCACACAGGTGCCAAGGTCCATTATAAGGTCATCCGTCTGTGTCATAAGCTGTTTAAACCGCTGTGGGGAAATGCGGGAATTATCACTGACAAAATCCGTCACTCTTTGCTGTATCGAATCAAGGTAATTCATTGTCTGGTCTGTAGCAAGCACTGTGCCGCTGTGGCGTACAGGGTGAATTGTCATTGTTGCAGAAGGGACGATAAATGAACAGTCGGCGCTTACTGCAAGAGGAATGCCAATCGAGTGCCCTCCGCCAAGCACAATACTTGCCGATGGTTTAGTCATGCCACGGATAAGTTCCGCTATTGCAAGTCCTGCTTCCACATCTCCGCCTACTGTGTTGAGAATGACAAGCAGCCCTTTTATTTCCGGGTCTTCCTGCACCGACACCAGCTGTGGTATAACATGTTCATATTTTGTGGTTTTCATCTGTGCATTGGCTTCATAATGACCTTCAATCTGTCCGATTACCGTAAGACAATGTATGGTATGGCGACCTTTGGTGGTGTTGACAAGGCCGGATTCCTCTATGTCCTGTTTATTGTCTTCGCTATTTTTTTCCATTTTCAAGCCTCCTCTTTTTGTTTTATTATGTTCGTACTATGAAAATATATTATAAACAAACTTGTTCAAAAATTTGACAAAGTATTGTATTAATAATATAATTAAAAGACAGGAATAGATTGTATAAAACATACATTTACAAAGGCGGTGCATTATGTCCAATCCTAAGGCTTCATTACCTGTTATCCGACGCTTGCCACGTTATTTCCGTTATATTACAGAACTGAGAGATTCCGGCAAGACAAGGGTTTCATCCAGCCAGTTGGCTGCAATTATGGGTTCTACTCCAAGCCAGGTGCGTCAGGACTTCAACTGTTTTGGCGGTTTTGGCCAGCAGGGCATTGGTTACAGTGTAGAACTTCTGCACGACGAAATTGAACAACTTCTTTTCCCCAACGACAATATCAACGCCATTCTTGTCGGTGCCGGCAGTCTAGGTGCTACAATTGCAAACTTTGTACTTACCGATACAGAAGGGGTAAATCTTACCGCAATTTTTGACAACAATATCAATCTTGTCGGCAAAACACTCAACAACATAAAAATTCTCAACGCTGACACCATTGTGGAATACTGCCACCAGAATAAAGTTGACCTTATAATTGCCTGTATTCCTAAATCAGCTGCAGAAAAATTTGCACCTGTTCTTGTTCAGACAGGTGTAAAAGGGGTGTGGAACTTTACCCACTTTGATTTCAGCATTTACGACAAATCCCTTGTGGTGGAAAATGTCCATCTGCGTGACAGCCTTATGGCTTTGTCCTACAGAATAAACCACAAAGATATTGAAGAAGAATAACAAAACAATACTCTCAACAAAACAAAGCCATCGGGTTAATAACACCCCGATGGCTTTTATTTTTTAAGTAAATTATTAATCAGTTATGTGCGTTTTTTTGCCTTGTCTGCTTCAGCTGCATTTTTGCGGGCTTCGGCTTTGTTGTTTTCCATCTCTTCAACGGATTTTTCCTTTACGCGCACACCTTTGTAATCTTTGTGCGGAATTGCAGGGCCGTTTTTCTGTCTTTCCTTTGCCCTTTCAATTTCTTCGGCATACTGCGGCAGCCACTGTGCTTCTGCAATAAGCATTTCGTCCACCATCTGATAAATTTCCGCAGGGTTGCACACCGCACCTGTAAGCGGGTCCATAAGCATTGCCTGTCGCAGCAGCCCGATATCCGCATTTACTGCAGCTTCCACTGCAAGTTTCTGCACCCATATACTCTGGGAACATATCGCTGCACAGCCAAGAGGCAGATCACCTACTTTTGGTATGCTTATGCCGTTGCCGTCTACATAGCCCGGCACTTCAACAACGCTTTCGTATGGCAGGTTTGTTATGCAACCTTCGTTCATGACATTGAAATGTCCGCGGTATCTTCGGCCTGTTTCCAAAGCTTCTATAATCCATGAACCGTGTTCAGTTGACCGCTTGGATGTGTCATTGTAGTCGTTTGCAGGTTCGCGCAGCCAGTTTGGATAATCGTATTCAAACCAGTTTCTGCCTTCGCGGCAAACGCGGAGATATCCTCCGGTTTCGCCATTTATCCAGGATGAGTCAAGGTCTATCCAGTCTTTCACCTCATCCTCACGTTTGCGGTACCATGCCACATATTCAGAAAGGTGTCCGTTGCTTTCAGTGGAGTAATACCCGAAATTTTTAAGGATATCAAGGCGTACCTTTTCTGTTTTGCAAAGCTTTTCATCAGCAAGGTAAGCAGGCAGAAGTTTTGGCAGCATATCCTCACCTTTATACTTAGCCTGAATATACCAGGTCTGATGGTTTATGCCTGCACAGATAATATCAAGTTCGTCCTGAGGAACACCCAGGGCATTTGCCATCTGTCTGTGGCCGCCCTGCACACCATGGCAAAGGCCAAGAGTTTTTACGCCGCCGTATTTGTTTGCTGCCCAGGTCATCATTGCATTAGGATTTGCATAGTTGAGCATAATTGCACCCGGTGCTGCCACTTCACGGATATCCTTGCAGAAATCCAGAATTGCAGCCACACCGCGCTGACCGTACATAATGCCCCCTGCACACAGTGTGTCACCCACACACTGGTCAACACCGTAACGGAGAGGAATTTCCACATCCATTTCAAAAGCTTCCAGCATGCCTATGCGTACGCAGTTTATTATGTATTTTGCGTCTTTGAATGCTTCGCGGCGGTCCAGTGTTGCATTAATTTTAATCGGCACGCCGTTTTCGTCAAGGTCCCGCTGACAAAGGGTTGTTACCATATCCAGATTATGCTGATTTATGTCGGTAAAAGCCACTTCAATATTATGGAATTCCGGTACCATCATAAGGTCGGTAAAAAGGGTGCGGGTAAACCCGACACTGCCTGCTCCTATAATTGCAATTTTGAAAGACATAGATACCCTCCTGTTGTGTACTTTTTAAAGCATTATTTATGAAACTGCTGCCGAAAAACAGCGTTCCCAGCTGAGCTGTGTGCGTTCGCTGGTTTTACCGCTTGCTGCAGTTTCGATGTATGAAAAGAACCAGTTATCGTCAAAATCGTTTTCTTTCCAGATTCTGTATCCTTCGCTTTGCTGCATTATCGGATAGTAAATATCAAGTGTGCCTGCAAAGTAGTTTACATTGAATTCCGCCCACATTGTTGCAAGGGCATCAATTTCCTCTGCAGAAAGTTTTGTACCGGAAAGACTTTCGACAGCTTTAGGATAAGCTGATTCAAAATAAAAATCGTGTCTGAAATTATAAAAATCAAGCAGATTTTCGTCTGTCACGCCATTTTCTTCTGCCCAGCCGTCCACATCAATTTCCTGCACATTGTAAGTAAGGCCGCCTGTTGATACATTCAGCACACCGTAATGGCAGTTACGCATTGTCATACTGCCTGTTGCAATATCAGCAATGCCACTTTCGGTTTCGGCAATATGCTGCAGGTGGATATGTCCGCTTAAGTTTACATCCACACCATATTTATCGTACACCTCAATAAGCTGTTCGTTGTTGATAATGGTGTACTGATAACTGAAACCATTGTCAGGATAATGGTTTACAAGGTTCTGATGGGTAAGCGCCACAACCACATCTTCTGTTTTAAGCTTTGCAAGTTCGCTGTCAAGCCAGGCAAGGGTTTCATCCTCTATGCATGACGCGCCTGAAAGAAAGCTCTGCGGTGTATAGATTGCTGCAACATAGATATTTTTGCCCAGCTGTGCTATGTAGCTGAAACCGTCCGGAGAAACTGTATAAGCTATATCAGGGCCAAAATCCTTGTAATATTCCAGAAAATCAGCTTCGGTTGTATAATCAGTTTTGTAGGATGAATCACCTTCGTAACCGCGGCTGAAAGGGTATTCCACATCATGGTTTCCCGGAATTGCAAGAACATCAATGCCTGCTTGCTCAATGCGTCTGAGTTTAAGAATAAAATCTTCGTGACTCAGCTTTTCGCAGTTGAAGGTGATATCGCCGCCGATAAGTACAGCATCTGGTTTCTGCGCGATAACATCCTCCACAAAAGCTTCGGAAATTTCCTCACTGTACTGTGTCATCTTGCCGTCACCTGATTTTATAATTTCAACGAAATAGTCAGAGTTGTCAGTCAGCTGCCGGGACAGATAATGCATATCTGTGGCGTGAAAAAGCGTTATTTCTTCCTTTTGCGGTGCTTTTCCGTCTGTACATCCTGTGAGCAGCAAGGCCGCTGTGATAATCAAAACTGCAAGTTTTTTCAATATAACACCCCGATTTTTAATAATATTCTTTTGTGCTTTTACCTGCAAAATAGTGCAGATTAAGTTCTTTTGATAAATATTCCAGAATTCTCAGGCCATATACACTGTTGCCCTTTGCATCAAGGCTTGGGCCGTAAACAGCTATGCCAAGGTTTTCTTCCGACATGCACATAATGCCGCCGCCCACACCACTTTTGGCCGGCATGCCCACTTTCATTGCAAATTCACCCGAACCGTCGTACATACCGCAGGTCATCATAATTGATTTTACTATAGGGATAATCCAGCTTTCCACAAGGCGTTCACCTGTGAAGATGCTTACGCCGTCATTGGCCAGTATGCTTGCTAAATGTGCAAGGTCAAGGGCGTTTACCTCTACAGAACACATTTTGAAATAGATATCCAGCACATGTTCAACATCCTTTTCAAGCACGCCCTCGGTGCGCAGCATATAGGCGATTGCACGATTGCGCATGCCCGTCGCTTTTTCGGAAAGGTAAACCGCTTCGTTGAGTATAATATTATTTCTGCCGCACAGTTTGCGGGTAAGTTCCAGAAAATCATGAAATGCAAATGGTGTGTCAATGCAGCCTACAACCGCAATGGCACCTGCATTTATCATAGGGTTAAGCGGTATATGTGTATGATGTGTTTCAAGACGGATAATGGAATTGAAAGCGTCCCCTGTAGGTTCAACCCCAACCTTTGAAAACACTTTTTCCGCACCCGATGTCTGCAGTGCAAGGATAAGGGAGATAACCTTTGATATGCTCTGAATTGTGAACAAAGTATCCCAGTTGCCGTGTTTGTAAATTTTTTTATTGTTTGCCACAACAGCAACGCCAACTGCATTGCGGTCAGCATAGGAAAGCTCAGGGATATAGCTTGCCACTTCACCGTTGTTTTCAAAACTTTTTGCATAATCGACTGCTTCGCAAAGCAGCTGTTCCATATTTATTACACTCATTTTGCACGTCCTTATAAATTTTATATATAATATTATGATAGCAATTAAATCTGTTTTTTTCAATTAAATTTATAGTCTATATTATTGATAATTTTATACAAAAAACAGCATTTTGCTTTGCAGCGTTCCACACGGGAAACACCTTTAAGCAAAATGCCGTTTTATTTCATCAATTATTTAATAACCATGGTCAACGTGAGACCAGTCTCCGCCGTCCTTGCGCACAAGTATCCATTTGTAGTTGTCATAGGTTTCATTTTTTTCCAGTGTTTCTTCAGGATTGCTGTTTGTACTGAAAGACGAAACCAGCACAAGTGCCTGGTCACAGCCAATGCGCGTTGCCCAGTCGATATGTGCCTCGGACACCTCATCGCCTGCATAGGTGATTGTTTCAAGAGTGCAGCCTTTCCAGTGGCGGAAATCGGTGCATACAGTATCTATGGCAGCCATAATTTCTTCATCGGTATACATTTCTGACGGTGTCCACTCAATAATTTCCAGCTTGTCTGAATTTCCCGAACAGGCTGTAAAGCTTAATGCAAAACAAACCGCCATCACAAGAGATATTATCCTTTTCATACCATCCCTCCTTTTATCTGTCAGTTATGAACCCAGTTTGCCGTAATGTGCAAAATAGTATTCATAGTCATAATCTGACAAATCACTTTTTACAAAGTCAGGGGCTTTATTTGCCTGGATGTAATAAACCATCATTTCGTATTCGCCATATTCCATACTGCGCCAGTCAATACCTTCTTCTATAAACATCACTGCATAGAAAACGCCATCCTGCCTTGGTGCATAAAGACTTACCCTGCTTGCATCTGCAAGCTGTGCCACCTTTTCGGCACTGGTGTATTCTCTCACACGGGATGGCTCCTCCCATCGGAATTGGTCTGCCAGATAGTGTTGGTCAAAGTTTGTATTTGTCTGCCAGTAAGGGTTCTGTGTGTTGTAATCCAGTGGTGAAGTAAGTGCAACTACAACTGCTTTCATATTTTCACTTGTTGCAGGTGTTGTGTACTGACCGAAACCAAGTTCTTCCAGCACCCTGATTGTATTGATACAGTCCTGTGTAACATCAAAAACAACGTTTTCGTAAAGCGGATAATCGTTGTTGTATGGTTCAGCATAGGATACCTTTTCTTCAACCCTTACCGCTACCACTGGTGTTTCCATTTTTATCAGATTTTTGTATACTTCTTCCGACATTTCCTTGTAGTTTACAGAAATTCGTGCAAATACAGGGCCCACACGCTGGTCTTTCATCTGACGGGTGATGTTGAGTGTATCCTGTGCCATTGCATTGTACAGTTTTGATTTCTGTGCGTCGGTAAGGTTACGCAAAGTCTGCAGGTTCTGGCCAAAGCCGTCCTTGATTTCAAAGTTTTTAACAAGGCTTGCATCGGCGTAAAGCAACGGATAAAGCTGTGTTTTGAAACTTTCAAG
This sequence comes from Oscillospiraceae bacterium, assembly GCA_015067215.1. GTDB lineage: Bacteria > Bacillota > Clostridia > Oscillospirales > Ruminococcaceae > RGIG3102. The sequence goes on from SVMW01000004.1 coordinate 24,802, forward strand.
GTCTTCCAGTGCAACCAGCTTTGACATAATTTCCACAGGAACGCTGCCGTGATAACTTCTGGTAACAGTTCTGCCGTTTTTAAGTTCATATGAAAATTCCACCCTGCGGTAGAACAGCTCTATACTTTCATCCTTGTCGATATGTTTCACAATTGTGCTGTGGACATCTTTTACCATATCGATTTCATCAGGGTCGGTAAATGTAACACCATCGCCGTTTGTACCTGTCCAGTATGCACCGTTTTCGTTCTGGTGTAGTACCATTATCTCGCTGTAATCACCTGAATAGTTAATCTGAACAGATTTTACATCCTCTGTTGCAGGGATGTAGGTTTCATAGCCGAAAAAGCCGTTTTCAACACACAAAAGGAATGCCACAACAATTGCAAGGCTTGCGGCAAGGCCCATAAGCCCGCGTTTTGTAGGGCGCGGATTGCGGGACATAACACCGTTGAACACAAGGTAGATAGCTGCAGAAAATACACAGCTGATAAGTACAAGGCCCGTTATACCACCATCGTAGTAACCGAAAAGTTCGTTGTAAAGTATGCCAAACAGCACACCGCCACCTGTGGATGTTGCAAGAATAATAAACTGATAAAGGAAATTTTTGGTGCTTGCACTCTGTGCAACCTCGCTTTTGCGGCGGGTGTACAGACGGCATGACAGCGCCATAAGTGCCACTGCAAACAAAATGTAGCAGATGTTGAGCAGTATGCCCTGTGAAACATCCTCGGTCATAAAGGTCTGATACATCATAACAGCAGGTGAAAATTTAACCGACTGCAGCGGCGCATTACTATCATAACCAAACACAAAAATGGTCATTACAGCATAGAACAAAAATGCATATGCAGGCACAATTGCCATAAATGCGCCCGAAAACACCACGCTGTCGAGGCTTGCATTGCAGCACACACTGCAGAAAAATGCGATAACTGCAATAAGCAGTGTAAGCAGCATAACGCGCAGAAATTCTGCAAAAATGTCTCTGAGCAGAATATTTTTTACTATTGTCACATCTGCAATTGCAACAATGCTGTAGCAGATAAACTGCGCAGTAACAAGTATTGTTGCCACAGCTGCAAAGTTTGCAAGCAGCAGTACACCGCGTTTTACAGGCAGCGCGTGGAACACGTCAACTGCACGGCGGTTGTGCATAAAGCTGTTGCAGTAAACAGATATAAGCACCGAGCCTGCAATAACAACCGCAAAGTAAAGCAATGCAGAAATATCTGTGTAAATTTCAGGTATACCTATAAGTCCATAATACCTGTATCCCTGTGCAGCACGTCTGGCTGCATCAACTGCTTTCATTAAATATGGCATAGGATATGTAATGAAGCACAGTAATGTATAGATAAGGAACATACCCTTCATTCGTCTGAGGGCGCTTTTGTACAGCGAAACAAACAGCTGTTTATCAGAAAATAATGTTGTTTGTGTCATAACCTATCGCCTCCATTTCGTATACAAAGACTTCTTCCAGTGTAAGCGGAATATAATCCACAAATATCGGATTGTAGTTGGACATAAATTTTTCGGCTTCATCACAGCCCATTGCACAGGCTATTGTATAAACACTGCCTGATTTTTTGACAGATAGTATTTTGTCGTTTTCAAATTTTTCGGCATCCACACCGCTGTCCTTTGCAAAGGCAACCTGTACCTTACAGAAACGGTCGGACAAAGCGTCCATTGTGTGCTGCATAATCAGCTTGCCCTGATGGAGAATGCCCACTGTGTCACAGAAATCCTCCAGTTCCCTTAGGTTGTGGCTGGAGATGATAACTGTCATATCCCTTTCCAGAACTTCTTCTGCTATAAGCTTTCTTACCGCTACACGGATTACAGGGTCAAGACCATCAAAGGCTTCGTCCAGCAGCAGATATTTTGGCTGACAGCTGAGTGCAAGGATTATTGCAGCCTGACGGCGCATACCTTTTGAAAAGGTTTTTACCCTTGCAGTTTTGTCTATCGGAAATCTGCCGGAAAGTTTTTCGTATTTTTCCTGCGACCAGGTTGGGTACAAGCCTTTGTACATACGGCTCATATCATCCATGCTGCCGTTTGGCAGAAAATACATATCATCACTTACAAAAAACACCTTGTGTTTTGCAGTTACATTTTCATAAACAGGCTCGTCATCCACAAACACGTTGCCGCCATCGGCATAATAAACACCGCTTACAGTGCGCAGAAATGTACTTTTGCCACTGCCGTTGGTGCCCACAAGTCCGTAGATTTTGCCCTGTTCAATAGATATATTCAAACAGTCAACAGCTGTTTTGCTGTCAAATTTTTTGGTAAAATCTTTAGCTGTTATCATACCTGTTCCTCCTCTGAGAATATTTTTTCAACACAGGCAATAACCTGCTGTTTTGTGGCATTGCAGCTTTTAAGCTGTCTGCACAACTGTTCAAGTGCTTCCATTGCTGTTTCAGTTTCTTTTTGTTTCAGCGCACTGATATCATTTACGAAACTGCCTTTGCCTGCAACAGAATAAATAATGCCTTCTTTTTCCATATCCTGATAAGCATTCTGGATTGTGTTGGGGTTAACGCCCAAATCTCTGGCAAGGCTTCGTACCGACGGGAGCTGTGAATCCTGTTCCAGCACGCCCGCCATAATCAGCTCTAAAGTTTTATTTTTAAGCTGTTCATAAATAGGCACACGGCTTTTCAAATCAAGTATAAACATAGCTCTCTCCTTCCATTATTCTACCCGGGGACCAACTGTATTATTTGAAATAGTACAGTTAGTACAGTTTTATAATAACAACCATTACACACAATTGCAATATTTTTTGCAAAATTTAACAATTTGTACATTTTTCTGTGACAAAAAACGCATTTTTATCTACATTTTGTAATATTTATTAATAATATTACATTTTTCGCTCTTTTGAAACGCAAAATTAGTGAACAGTACAGTAAAATTCATATAGAACAGTCCTGTAATACAGTTATAGTACAGCTGTCTATCTTTACCGCAAAGGAAATATCTGCTAAAATCATATACAGAACAAGGGTTTATCCCATACAAAAAGGAGATTTATATTATGTTCCTTTCCGATTTAAACTACCGCCAGGTAGAAGATTATCTGAAAACATCTGACACAGTCATTATTCCTCTGGGGAGTCTGGAAAACCACGGCCTGCACATGCCCCTTGGCACCGACACAATTGTGCCTGACAGGATTGCACAGCTTGTAAATGACCGCTGTGATGTAATGATTGCACCATCTGTAAACTATGGCGCAACCGATGACCTTGCCACTTTTGCAGGCACTGTCAATCTTGGCACTGAAGGACTTACACAGCTTCTGAAACTTATCTGTGACGGGCTGTACAGCCACGGCTTCCGCCATTTTATGATTCTCAACGGCCACGGCGGCAACAACGCCGCAATACAGACTGTGGGGTTTCATCTTTACCGCAAAGGTGCGCTGCTCGCAAACCTTAACTGGTGGCTTATGGCAGGACAGATTAATCCTGATTGGGCAGGCGGCCACGGCGGCGGCGAGGAAACCGCAGCTGTTATGGCGGTAAACCCTGACCTTATCAAAACCGAATACCTGACTTTGCCGGAAGGTATACGCAACGACCTTGGGGATAATCTGCCTTACGGTGCCTGGACAAATGTAAACTACAAAGGAGTTTCCGTTACAATTCCGAGGGATATTAAAGACATAACTGACAACGGCTGGCTTGTGCACAGTTTTAAAGGTGATGTACCAACCCGTGCAGATGAAAAATGGGGCCGCGAAATGCTGGAAGCTGTTGCAGACTATATTTCAGATTTTTCTGCACAGTTTGCCGCTGCACCGCTGCCAAAAAATAAAGATTAAAAGGTGAAAATATGAATAAAATAACAGCAACCTATTCCGAAGCAATGAATTTCTGGAACAATGCCTTTACATTGTCAGAAGAAGATAAGGAAAAACACAGAACTACTATAACTCCAGAAAGCGACCTTGCAGACCTCGCAATAAGCAAAACCCTTGCAGAATTTGTCCGCAGCACCCTTAAAGGAAAAAACAAAGTGCTGGATTATGGCTGCGGTGAAGGCTGGGCGGGCATGAGCATTTATAAACAGGGCTGCCGCGATGTAACCTGTGTTGACGTTGCACAGGGTGCAGTGGAAACTGTAAAATACATTGCCTGCCTTGCACATATTGGCGAAGGTTTCTGTGCACACAGCATTGATGCCGACTGGCTTGGCACCGTTGCCGACAACACATATGACGGCATTGTATGTACCAATGTAATTGATGTTGTACCAAGTGAAATAAGCGGATATATTGCACAGCATCTTGGCAGGATTCTCAGCCCTGACGGCACTGCGGTTATAGGCATGAACTATTATAAAGATTTATCTGCTGACCCCGGTGCAAATGTGGAAATAAAAAACGGCAACGAAGTTTATATGGACGGCATTCTGCGTATGGTAAGCCGCACCGATGATGAGTGGCGCAGCATTTTTGAAAAATACTTTAAAGTGGAACAGCTGGAATATTATGCCTGGAACAGCGAAACTGTGCCTAAAAGGAGAATTTTTGTACTTAAGAAAAAATAAAATCACATAACAAAAAAGACAGAGCAAAGCGACATCCCGATAAGAAAACATAAATACCCGGCAACACACTGTAAAGTGTGCTGTCGGGTACATTTTTGCCTGTTTTTGCAGAAAAAGTGCTGCTGCAAAGAAAAACACGCAGCACTACTTTGTGTAATGCAAGTGTTGCTGACGCCGCAGCAGCCTTTTTGTGTTAAAAATCAGGTTTGTGTTTTCTTGTTGAAAGGTCGCTAAACTACTCTGTCTTTTTTTATGTTATACTGTATTATTTTTTGATAATCTGAGGACCCTGTGGTGTGTCTTTAACTTCGTAACCCATTGCTGCAAGTTCATCACGGATCTGGTCAGCGCGTGCCCAGTTCTTTTCTTTTCTCACAGCTGTTCTTTCTTCTACAAGAGCTTTAACTTCTGCAGGAATTTCATCTTTATTGCGGTTGTAGAGGATACCGAGAACTTCTGCCATTTCATCAAAGATTTTTGCAGCGTGTTCCAGAGCAGCTTTGGACTGTTCCTTGCCGTTTACGTTGATAAATGTAACAAGTTCAAACAGTTTGGACAAAGCATCAGCTGTGTTGAGGTCGTCATCCATAACTGTGATAAATTCAGCAATAAGTCTGTCAGCTTCAGCAACAATTTCGTCCTTGCCTTCACCTGCATGACCGATAAGGAAGTCAAGATGTTCTCTTGCTGTGTAAAGTCTTTCAAGGCTGGATTTGCACTGGTCGATAATTTCTCTTGTAAAGTTCAGTGGTGACCGGTAGTGTGCTGTAAGGAGGAAGTAACGGATAACTTCGTAGCCAACCTGTTCAGCAATTTCACGCACTGTAAAGAAGTTGTTGAGAGATTTTGACATTTTCTGGTTGTCAACGTTAAGGAATGCATTATGCATCCAGTAGTGGCTGAATTCGCAGCCGTTTGCACATTCGCTCTGTGCAATTTCGTTTTCGTGGTGTGGGAAGATAAGGTCTTCACCGCCGCAGTGAAGGTCAATTTTGTCACCGAGGTGTTTTTTGCTCATTGCGGAACATTCGATGTGCCAGCCAGGACGGCCTTCGCTGAATGGGGAATCCCATTTTGGTTCACCAGGTTTGGAAGCTTTCCACAATGCAAAGTCAGCAGGGCTTTCCTTGATGTCATCAACAGCAATTCTTGCACCGCTTTCAAGTTCTTCAAGCGGGTTGTGGCTGAGTTTGCCGTATTCGTTGAAGGAATGCACACGGAAGTATACGTCACCGTTATCTACACGGTATGCATGGCCTTTGTCGATAAGTGTCTGCACAATATCGATTATTTCAGGAATTGTGTCAGAAACACGTGGTCTTGCTGTAGCAGGTTTTACATTGAGGCCTTTGAGGTCTGTGTAGTATTCTTCTTCATATTTTCTTGCAACAGCTTCAAATGTTGTACCGTCTTCGTTTGCTTTTTTGATGATTTTGTCATCAATGTCTGTAATGTTGGAAACATAGTTTACATTGTTGCCGCGGTATTCAAGATATCTGCGCATTGTGTCAAAGATAACCGCAGGGCGTGCATTGCCGATATGCACAAAGTTGTAAACTGTAGGACCACAAACGTAGATTTTGTATTCACCTTCAACCTGTGGGATGAATTCTTCTTTTTTGCGGGTCAGTGTGTTGAAAATTTTCATGTGTGCCATAAAACTTCTCCTTTTACTTTGAAAATAATTTATATTGATGTGTTCTTATCACGATAGTTGCCGCTGAGCGAAACAGAAAGGTAATGGCAAATAAAAAACGCCTTCATCTGCACAAAACAGACGAAGGCGATAATATACAAAATTACCACGGTTCCACTTCGGTTTATAACTCGGGCTCCATATAACGGTGGACACCGCACAAAGCTAATATTCTGTTACAGAAGTTCGCCCTGTGTGCTTTCAAGTGCATTGGGCAGCTTATTGTCCTTAAGGCGCTTTCAGCGGGTCACGCCTATTCTCTGTCAAGGTTTTACACTGCTTACTATTCTTGATAATAACGCATTTCACATATGTAAATATATTATCAGTTTGGATGTGGTTTGTCAATAACAGCGTCAGATATTTGTCTTGAGCGACAAACATTGAATGATATATAACAACAAAATAATGCTTAACACTGTGCTCTGCAATAAAAAAGACGGGTATAAATAACCCGTCCGTAAATTTTATTTTGCATTTTTGATAAGGTCAATGTTAGGCATAATGTATTGCATGCCGCTTACTACTGTAAGTACAGCCATAATCCACATGGTAACATTGGTAATAAGTGCCATTGTGCCGTAAACCGTTGTGTCAATTGCACCCATTGTAAAAAGTGCCAACGCAAGCAGCCCGAATATGCTTGCAAACATCTGCAGCACAGTTTTCATCTTGCCCATCATGCCTGCCGCGATAACCTTGCTGCCTTTCGGGTTTGCCGCCGCAATAAGACGTATGCCGCTTACTGCAAATTCACGCGCAAGAACAATGCAGATTACAATTTCATGACACATACCGTTAAGACAAAGGTAGATAAGTGCAACTGTTGTAAGCAGTTTATCCGCCAGCGGGTCCATAAACTTACCGAAGTCGGTTACCATATTGTATTTGCGTGCAATATTGCCGTCAAGAAAATCGGTAAAGGAAGCAACCGCAAAAACAATAAGGCCTATAAGGTAACTGTATGTGCCGCCTGTATACATAAATACCATAAAAACAGGTACAAGCATAAAGCGTAAAAGTGTAAGTTTATTTGGTAAATTCATTTTTCAATCTCCTTAAACCAGTTCTGCATAAAGGTCATAAATATCGCTCTGAACAACATGAACTTTTACGATATCGCCTACTTCAACATCATATCCGCCATCGATGTAAACTTCACCGTCAATTTCAGGTGCATCGTAAACACTGCGGCATATCCATATACCGTTATCACTGTCGAAATCATCAACAATAACATCAAGTTCCCTGCCGACAAGCTTTGCCTGGCACTGTGCCATAATGTCGGTCTGCAGCATCATAATTCTGTCTGCTCGCTGCTGACGGATTTCCGCATCAATCTGATTATCCATCTTTGCGGCCACTGTTCCGTCTTCTTCAGAGTAGGCAAAGCAGCCGAGACGTTCAAACTTTGTCTCTTTGACAAATTCGTAAAGTTCGTTGAATTCTTCCTCTGTTTCACCCGGATAACCTGTGATAAGTGTTGTACGGATAGAAATTTCAGGGATAGCCTTGCGCAGTCTTGCAACCGCGTCCTTGATAATTGCTGTACCACCCTTGCGGTTCATGCTTTTAAGCACACGGTCGTTAATGTGCTGAATAGGCATGTCAAGATAAGGCACAACCTTAGGGTTGTTTGCCATTTCCTCAATAACTGCATCAGACAAACGTTCCGGATAAGCGTACATAAGACGAATCCATTCAATGCCGTCAATTTTTGAAATTTCATTTATAAGGGTGTGAAGTCTGCCTTCGCCGTACAAATCTTCGCCATAAGCAGTAATGTCCTGTGCAACGATGATAACTTCCTGTACGCCTTCTTCTGCAAGGAATTTTGCTTCCTCAACACAGCTTTCAACAGCACGGCTGCGGTGCGGACCGCGAATCATAGGGATTGCGCAGTAGTGGCAGCAGTTGGAGCAGCCTTCGGCAATTTTGAGATAAGCGTAGTGTTTTGGTGTGGAGATAATGCGTTTTGCAGTGATGTCAAGGTCAGTTTTTCTGCCGTAACGGCAAACTTTTTCACCTTTCACAACACTTTCCACAATTTCGCAGATATCACTGTTTGAGCCGATGCCCACAACAGCATTTACTTCCGGAATATCATTTATTATTTCATCTCTGTAACGTTCTGCCAGACAGCCTGTAACCACAATTTTAAGTTTTGGGTTTTCAAGGCGTGCTTCCACAGCATTGAATATGTTTTCAATAGCTTCTTCTTTTGCAGATGTAATAAAACCGCAGGTGTTTATAATGCATACATCTGCTTCTGTCATATCTGTTGTGGTTGTATGCCCTGCTTTGAGCAGGCTGTGAGCAAGAATATCGGCGTCCACCTGATTTTTTGGGCAACCGAGAGATACCAAAGTAATAACCATCAATAATCGTCCTCTGTTTCGATGTGTAACTCGTTAAGTGCAGATTTTATCTCGTAATAACTGAAACCTTTACGCATTAAAGCTGCCACAACCTTTTGAGGTTCCGCCAGCTTTGAACGGTATTTTTTCTCTATCAGAATACGCAGATTTTCTGCCTGTGTTTCATCGTCATATAAATCTATACAACTTTCTATTATATCTTTATTTATACCTAATGTCAAAAGTTTGCAGCGTGTTTCACCCAAAGAACACCTTTTTGTCAGGATAAGGTATTCCGTTTTGGCTTTGCAGTATTCAAAATCGTCAATAAGGCCCAGATTTTCCATTTTGTCACATGCTGCCTGTGCACAGTCGTAATCAAAGTTTTTGCACAGTTTGTCGTACAGTTCCTTTTTGCTGTGAGAACGGTAAGACAAAAGGCTGTATGCCTTCTGCACTGCTTTGTTTGTACTGCTTTTTTCGTAAAGCAAACTAAGCTCCTGCTGAGTGTAGCAGGAGCCTATGCTTATTTTTTCCTGTGCCAGAAGCAAATCGTCAACAGAGAACAAAAAACCGTTATGACAAAAAAGGGCATTGAGGCCCTTTTTTGTTTTTGTTATATCTGTAATTTCAGTTTTATTCAACATCTATATCAATATTTGCACTGCGGCGTCTTGGTGCAGGCTTTTCTTCTGCTGCTGCAGGTGCTTCTGCTGCAGGTGCTGCCTGTCGTGCTGCTGCGCGGCGGTTTGCCATTTTTTTGCTTTCTTCTGTAAGTTTTTCAAACACCTTATCTTCAATTTCCTTTGCAAGGTCAGGATTCTGGATAAAGTATTCCTTAATATTGTCACGGCCCTGTCCAAGGCGTGTATCCCCATAGCTGAACCATGAACCCGATTTGTTGACTATGCCCATATTTACACCGATATCAAGAATTTCACCTACTTTGGAGATACCCTGACCAAACATAATATCAAATTCAGCTTCTTTGAACGGAGGAGCAACCTTATTTTTTACAACCTTTGCTCTTGTGCGGTTGCCAACAAATTCACCGCCGTTTTTAAGCGCTTCTATTTTGCGTACATCTATACGCACAGAAGCATAATATTTAAGTGCGCGGCCGCCCGGTGTTGTTTCAGGGTTGCCGTACATAACGCCAACTTTTTCACGCAGCTGGTTGATGAATACAACAACTGTGTTTGTTTTACCGATGGAACCTGTGAGTTTTCTGAGAGCCTGGCTCATAAGTCTTGCCTGAAGACCAACATGGCTGTCGCCCATTTCGCCTTCAATTTCAGCTCTTGGCACCATTGCAGCAACGGAGTCCACAACAACTACATCAATTGCACCGGAACGTACAAGTGCTTCGCAGATTTCCATTGCCTGTTCACCTGTGTCAGGCTGTGAAACAAGCAGGGAGTCAATGTCAACACCGATATTGCTTGCATAGATAGGGTCCAGCGCATGTTCAACGTCAATAAATGCTGCTGTACCGCCGTTTTTCTGTGCTTCTGCTGCAACATGAAGAGCAAGTGTGGTTTTACCGCTGGATTCAGGCCCGTAAATTTCCACAATTCTGCCGCGTGGTACACCGCCAATACCCAGTGCAACGTCAAGGGACAGTGAACCTGTGGAAATTTTATCCACATTCATTGTCACATTTTCGCCAAGGCGCATAACTGCACCTTTACCAAACTGTTTTTCAATGTTGGCAAGGGCTGTAGCCAATGCTTTTTCTTTATCTTCCGCAATTGATGCAGATTTTACAAGGTTTTTAGACTGAGCCATTACGGTTCTCCTTTATTATATAAAAATTGCATTTTAACAACTATTGGTTGTTAAATATATTAACACATATTGTCCGAAACTTCAAGAGGTTAGATGAATATTTTTTATAAAAAATAACCGGCAGAAAACGAATTATAGCTTCTGTCGGTTATTATATCACTTTTCTATTTTTTTACCACAATACCTCTTGGATTATTGCCCATATCGGTAATTTCCCTGATTACTGTATAACCTTTTTCAATCAGAATATTTCTCACTGCTTCTTTCTGGTCATAGCCATATTCAAAAACAATATACCCGCCTTTTTTAAGCTTGTCATAGTAACTGTCTGCTATAAACTTATAAAACACAAGGCCTTTTTCTTCTGCAAACAGTGCCATGTCAGGTTCAAAAGTTACCTCTTTCTGCATATCAGGTTTTACTGCAGGGTCAATATACGGAGGATTTGAAATTATAATATCAACCGTTTCATTTTCAATTTCCCTGTAATATTCAAATATATCTGCTCTGCAAGGAGTAACACCAAGTTTTGTCAGCTCAATGTTTTTTGTAAGGTATTCATAAGCCTGTACAGATTTTTCCACTGCCGTAACACAGCTGCAGGGACAATATTTTTTTACCGCAAGCGCAATACAGCCGCTGCCGCTGCACAAATCCAGCACTACAGGGTTTTCAAAGGCATTTACAACTTCAAACGCAGCTTCGCACACTGTCTCGGTATCCTGACGGGGCACAAGCACCCCTTCCCCCACCGATAATTCCATATCGAAAAACTGCCACCTGCCGATAATATACTGCAAAGGATACCCTTCCCTGCGTTTTTCAGCATATTCCATAAGTTTCTGCACAGTTGTTTCATCTGCCTCATCGTGCATTATGTCAATTCTTTTACTGCCCGTGACAAACTCTATAAGCTGGTTTGCTTCAAAAACAGCATCACTTTCAGGGTTTTGTGCAATAACAGAACACAACTGTCTGTAAAGGTCACGGATTACCATTTGTCATCTTCCTCACATTCAGGAATAACCTGTAAAGTTGCTGCGATGGCAATTTCAATCATATCATCTTCAGGTTCTTTGGTTGTAAATTTCTGAAAAAACATACCCGGAGATGCAAGAATTCTTGTACAAAGGTTGTCATGTCTGCCTGTAAATTTTAAAATTTCATAGGCGATACCCACAACAACAGGCAGAAACAACAGTTTAAGCCCTACCCTTGCCAGTGTGGAAGTCCACGGAACAAAAGAGAACACCATGATGCTTACAATAACAACAATAAACAGAAAACTTGTGCCGCAGCGTGGGTGAAAACGGCTGTGTTTGCGCACATTTTCCACTGTAAGTTCTTCCCCCGCTTCATAGCAGGCAATGGTTTTGTGTTCAGCGCCATGGTACATAAACAGTCGCTTTACATCTTCAAGATATGTGATGCCTATCATATACACAAAAAATATAATCAGTTTGGTAACACCTTCAACAACCGCTTTCATAGCTCCAAGAGGGATAAAACGGTCGATGATGCCTGTAATTGTTGTAGGCAGCACCATAAACAGTACAAGTGCCAGCATACCGCCCAGAACACCTGCTGTCATTGTCAGATACTCAGTTGCTTTTTTGCCGAACTTTTCTTCCAGCCATATTTCAAACTTAAGCGGTTCCTCGTCAATTCCGTCAAGTGCAATATTGGCGGAATGCATAAGACAGTTATAGCCTGTAATAAGGCTGTCCACAAAGTTTATCATGCCCCTGAGTACAGGAATTTTAGCAAATTTATTCTTTTTTACATCTTCAACCTTAAGGTTAATTTCACCGTCAGGCTGACGTACTGCAATTGCCAGCTTGTGAGGGCCTTTCATCATAATGCCCTCAATAAGAGCCTGACCGCCTATTGATGTTTTCTTCATTTATTTTCCTTTCATAGTACGCACTGTTTTTAATGTTACGCGCATACTTGTGTATTTTTTATATTCACTTTCAATATCAAAACTGCCGCCGTGCAGCTTGACAATTTCGTTTACCAGAGCAAGACCGATGCCGCTGCCCCGTTTTGCACCCTTGCCTTTATAGAATTTCTGTTTTACATTTCCTATATCTTCCGGACGTATGCCTTTGCCGTAATCCTTTACTTCCACAGTAGCAGTATTGCGGCTTTTGTCATTCCAGATATTGACCTCTATAACAGAATTCTCATCGGAATATTTCAGTGCGTTGTCCAGCAGGTTTACCATAACCTGTTTTATTTTGCTTTTATCTGCCATAACAGGCAGAAATATTTCCGGTTCTTCAAATTCTATGGTGACATTTTTAGCCGCTGCCTGAGGTATAAACATAAGAACCGCATCGTAAACTTCGGCAACGAGGTCCAGTTTTTCCTTGCTGAGTGCAAGGCTTGCATTCTGCAGGCGTGAAAAATCCAGCAGATTTTCCACCATTGAATACAGTCTGTCGGTTTCCTTCAATATAATTTCGGTACCCTTTTCCAGTGTTTCCATATCCTGAGTGCCGCTCATTGTCTCCGCCCAGCCTTTGATAGCGGTAAGCGGTGTACGCAGTTCATGGGATACCGAAGATATAAACTCATTTTTCAGCTCATCACTGCGGCCGAGTTCGTAAGCCATATGGTTTATGGAATCACAGAGTTCGCTGAGTTCCTTGTCGTAGCGTTTGTTATGTTCAATACGGACGTTGAATTCACCCTGAGCAATTTTATCGGCAGTGTCCTTTATGGAGTTTACCGGCATAACAATGCTTCGGATAAAAAACGCACCTGAAATTACACTGAATGCAACTATCGCAAATGCAACGATAATGCTGAAAGCAATGAGAATATAAATCTCCTCATCCACGCGTGTTACAGAAGTTACAATTCTCACAGCATAAACTTCGCCTGCATTTTCCTCCAGCACAAATGTGGCACTGACAATTTTTTCGTCCATTGACGATACATAACTGTTGGTAAATATATCTTCCGTGCTGTCAGCTGCCAGCTGAAAATCGGTTATATGCTGTGTACTGGACGGTGCAAAACCCGATGATGTTGCCAGCAGATATCCGTTTTCGTCCAGCAGCATAAGTTCAAACTTATCTGTTTCAGCAAAGTCATATGTAAGGTTGAACAAAAGCTTTTCCTTGTCCTGCTGTGACATATTGCCGTAAGCCGACATTGTGCCGTCTATTGTGTTTATACGGTTTGTCAGCGCTGTTTCAACCTCTGAATAATATGAATTCCTGAGGGATGTGGACAAAAAAACTTCAGCTATTATCAACAGAACTATAATTATCAGCAAACTGCCTTTAATCCATCGTTTTGTAATACTGTTCATACAATCCCCTGTTTATACTGTCCAGCGATATCCGTAACCCCATATTGTCACTATGTACTGCGGGTTTGATGGGTCTTCCTCAATTTTGATGCGCAGACGGCGGATATTTACATCCACAATCTTTACATCGCCAAAATAGTTTTCGCCCCATACACCTTCCAGAATCTTTTCGCGCACAAGGGCAGTGCCTTCGTTGCGGAAAAACAGTTCCATAATACTGAATTCCACACTTGTAAGGTCAATCATCTGTTTGTTTTTGTACAGCACACGGCTTTTAAGGTCCAGTGTAAAAGGACCTGACTGCATTACTTCTTCGCTGGAAACAATGCCTGTGTCCCTGTTCACTCTGCGCAAAAGTGATTCCACCCTTGCAAGCAGTTCCTGAACACCAAACGGTTTGGTCATGTAATCATCCGCACCAACAGAAAGGCAGGATACCTTGTCATGTTCCTGGCTTTTTGCCGAAAGCATGATAATGCCTATTTTTTCATCATTTTTGCGTATCTGTTCGCACAAAAACATACCGTTCATACCCGGAAGCATAATGTCCAGAAGTGCGATATCAAATTTTTCACCCTGCCCGATTATGTCCAGAGCTTCCTCTGCAGTTGTAACCCTTGTCACACTGTGGTGTGCAAGCTTGAGATTTATTTCAACGATTTCGCCGATGCTGTTTTCGTCTTCAACTACTAAAATTTTAGACATTTCAAAACCTTTCCGCTATTCAAAAGCTTTTATATTGTTAAGCACAAATTCTGTATGATGAGGCTGTACACTTTCGTGGAATTTTACATTCCATATCTCTGTGCCCACATTGATGTTATATGAGTAATCGCCGGTTTTTCCCGCACTGCCTTTTTCCTGCTTTGACACCCTGATAAACACAGTGCCGTCAGTGTCTGACACCAGCTGCCAGTAATCTGTATTGTATTCTGTATGTGTTTCTGTATGCCATTCCTGAGGCAGTGCCACAAAAATGTTTTCGGATGTATCGTATATACCTGCCATTTTCACCTGTGCAGGTTTCTGTGCACAGTCGGTCCATTCAATATACCTGAGTGTTTTGGAAGCCTGTTCCTGTTCTGCCTCAATCACCACAGGTATGTCCTGAACACCGTCTCCGTCAATATCACAGCTGTTAAGCTTGTACGGATACTCCCACACACGGCTTATTGTATCTTCACTGAGACAGTTCACAATGGTTGCTCCCTGCAACACCCCTGCTTCGGTATACAGTTTGTTGTAACTGTCCGCATAGTCTGTGTATAAAGCAGTTCTGCCGTCATAAGTTGAAGAAACCGCCATCTGTGTTATCTGTACATCACTGCGTTTGAGCACCTTTGTACCCGCTGCCTTGAATGTGTTTTCAGCACCGAATGTAAGAACCTTTATTCTGATTCTGTTGTTGTTGATAATGTTTGTGACTATAACATCGTCGTATCCGTCCGCAGTGATATCTGCAACAAAAATTTCCTCACAGACTTCCATATAATCTTCTATCTGCAGGGTTGCATCGGTAAAATATGTTACAAAAAAGTTTCCGTTTATGTTGGTTGGCAGATATCCTACAAGAATCTGTTTGCCGTTTACCCCTTCAAGGACAATTGTGTCAAAAAAGAAAACCTCTGTGCCAAGCCCTTCCTTGTCAAAAACAATGTTCCATTTTTCATCGGTATATTTCAGAAAAGCAAAACGTATGTTCGTACCTTTATTAGGTGCATAGTAAAAAACCAGGGCTTCTTCGGTTTTGTCTCCGTCCATATCAATAAGCTGTATCGGTGCACTGTACCCTTGTGTCTGTGAATATTTAAGGGTAATGTTTTCGCCCAGATAATCACCTATTGTCTGTACAATAAGGCTTTCTGTCTGGGAATGTTTAGGAGAAGAAAGCAACCCGGTAATATTGTTGCTTACACCTATGCTGCTGCAGCCGCAAAGCATAACAACAGTCAATATAATTGCAGCAAGTCTTTTCAATGCCATACCTCCCCTTATACTTATCATTTTTTACATTTTACCACTAATTTGTGAACTTTCCAAGATATATTGCAATATATCCCCTTTATCAGCCCTGCTATCAGCATAATTTATCCTTTTTATCGCGAAAAATGTTCTGATGATACTAAAAATACGCTGTTAAAAAATTTTTTATGTGCTGCTTTTAATAATACTGTTCATCATATGCTTTTATGTAACAAGTGCAGATATCCACTACTTTTAAAAATCCACTACTTGACATTACAAAGTAGTGGTGATAGTATAATAGCAGAAAACGGATGTGCCGTTTACACAAACCAACTCCACTGTACTGAAGGAGCATTTCATGAATACTCAGTTTAAAAAAGGCGTTCTGGAGCTGATTGTACTTCTGGTAATAAGTAAGGAAGACAAATACGGTTATCAGCTGGTAAGTGAGGTAGGCAAAATTATGGATGTCAACGAAGGCACCATATATCCTCTGCTGAAAAGGCTTACCAACGAAAGATACTGCGAAACCTACCTTGAACAATCTGCCGAAGGCCCTGCACGAAAATATTACAAAATTACCACTGCCGGAAAAATCTATCTTGATGTTCTTACAAAAGAATGGCTGGATTTTTCAGGCACTGTAAACAGTTTTATAAAGGAGATGCAATAATATGACCAGAGAAGAATTTTTTGCCAAACTGGATGCAAGGCTCAGCATTCTCAATGAAAAAGAACGCAAGGATATTATTGATGAATATCAGAGCCACATAGATTTTAAAATTCAGGACGGCAAAACCGAAGCACAGGCAATTGCAGATTTCGGCGACATTGATGACCTTGCTGCTGAAATTCTTGAAGCTTATCATATTGACAACAACGCTGCCAAAAGCAAAAGTCTTGAATATTACATAAAAGCCTGTGTTAACTTTATAAACCAGGTTACCGAGAGAATTTTAAGCCTTTCTCTCAGCGACATAGCAAGAATCATTGTGGAATTTATCGTTGTGCTGTTTGCAATATGGCTTGTTTCCATTCCGTTTGACATAGTAAGCAGTTCCATACGCAACACAATATGGACTTTGCAGCTTGGCGGCTTGTCCGAACTGCTCGCAGGCATTGTAAATCTGTTTTTCGAACTTATAAGCCTTGGCATTTCGTTTTTGATTATATACAGCTTTATCAAAACACGTATTATGACCAAAACACCTGTTATGCCTAAATATGCAGAAAAAAGCAGCACAGCAGACTGCAATGTTAAATATACTGACAATCCACAGCAGAGCAGCTTTAATCCTGAATATGCAAACTTTGATGTCAACACCGGAAAACCTCTTAAAAACAGAAAAACCCTTGGTGACGTGGGCAAAAGCAGCGGCGATTTTCTGGTAAAAATGATTGTCGCTATACTTAAAGTATTCCTCTTTATATGCATCTGGCTTCCGGGTGTATTCTGTTCCATAGGGTTCCTTATTGCCACTGCACTGCTTATTGTACTGCTTGTTTCCACAGGTATAGGTCTGTGGGGTTTAAACCTTATTGTTGCAGGCTGTGCGGTTATAAGCCTTGGGGTTACTGTATGGCTTACCGATGTGATTTTCGGAGGTAAAAAGAAAAATGAAGAAGTGCAGTAAAAAACTGATTTGTGCAGTCATCTTTATGGCAACAGTCGCTGCAGCCATTGCAGCTTATATAGTAAAAAGGAGCAGTTGACTATGAAAAAACTTATACTTTCCCTGATTTTCGGGGCAGTTTTTATCGGTGCAGGTGTTGGCGTGCTGTTTATGGAGCTTACCGAGTTTACAACAGCCGAATATCTGCCATATGTAAAGCAGGAAAAAATTGAAACCTTTACCTTTACAGACAGCAATATTTTTGGTGAATCAGAAAACGAAAAAGCCAGAATAAACATTTATTTAGGCAAATATTTTGAAGACAGCGGAAAATTTGAAATTGTTGAAGACAAAACAGTTGATGGCGTAAGCATAACTGTAAGCTACCGCGGTAAAAAACCCCGTTTCTATTTCAGCGAACATTGGTATGACGAAGCCAATCAGGCGCAGGTATATCAACTTGACTGTTATACAGAAACATATATGCCAAAGGATATTCTTGATGCAGCAAAATATATGTTCAGCCACAAAGTTGTGGTTACTGAACCTGCAAACTATCTCGTGGAAAATGTTGTGATAAAGACAAACCATCCCGAACTGATTTTGACATCCTACTAACCTGAATATTTTACCCAAAAAGAAAAAGGCACTCAACTTTGAGTGCTTTTTTCTTCGATTACAAATTTCTGTTTTGCGTTTTACCCCGGCAAAGCAGGCTTATATAAAAAAGGCGTTGCTGTGTTATGCATACAGCAACGCCTTATGTTTTTTATTAAATTTCAAACCAGAATTCGGTGCCGAGACCTTCTTCGCTTTTCACGCCATACCGGAAATTATGGTTTTCCATAATCGATTTCACAATGGCAAGCCCGAGGCCTGTGCCTGTGCCGCCCTCGCCTTTGCGTGCACGGTAATATTTGTCAAACAGGTGTGGTATATCCTCCTGTTTAATACCGCTGCCCGAATCATAAACACTGATTTTTATTTTTCCGTTTTCCTGTATTTTAATTGCAATTGTCACCCTTGTATGTTCAGGTGTGTGCAGCAATGCATTGGAAACAAAATTGTGCAGTACCCTTTCCATAAGCTGTGCATCGGCAAAAACATATACCGATTCAGGTCCCGAATAGGCTATATGTCTGTTTTCCTTTTCAGCCTTGTTGGTGTATATTTCCACAATTTCCTGGCACATGTCTGCAATGTCAAACTGTACAATGTTAAGCTTGTAGGCACCCTGTTTCAGTTTTGCATATTCAAGGGATGAACCAACCATACCCGAAAGTCTGTCCGCCTCATCAATAATGGTCTGCAGCTGCTGGTCACGGATTGTTTTGTTGTCGCCTGTGATATCCTTGATGCTTTCTGCATAGCCTTTGATAATGGTCAGCGGTGTACGCAGGTCATGGGAAATACTTGCGATAAGCTCTCGCTGCAGTTCCTGACTGCGCTTGATTTCCTCCGTCATCATATTGAAATCGTGGGCAAGCTGACCCATTTCGTCAGTGGAATCCAGTTCCACCTTTACATCATAGTTTCCTTTTGCAATCTCCTTGGTCGCATTGGAAAGCTTGGTTATAGGATGCAGAAACCACATTGTTATAACTGCAGAAGCAAGCACTGCAAGCAGCAGACCTACAAATGTGGCTGTCTGCAGCTGTGTACTTACAATTGTAACTATCGAGTCGGTACGGGAAAGGTTGGTGGATACGATAATTGTGTAGGTATCTTTATAGAATGTGCCTTTGACCGCCTGACGGTTACTGAGTTCGTCCACAAGGTGAATATTGTAATATTCCCTTGAATATTCCATGACATCTTCTCTCAGGGCAATTGCCTGCGGAGAGTCGATTGTTCTTTGTTTTGTATACGAACCCGAATCCTTTGCACCGTGCAGCTGGCAGGCGTCACCTATCCCTTCAAAAAGCACAATACCTTTGCCGTGTTCATCTGCAATTTCAATGCATACGCCCACATTTATAAAGTCGGAAATTTCTTCCAGAGTATTTTTTGTAAGTCCGTTTTTGTCAATTACCGCCTCAACGCTGTTCATCATCCTGCTCAGTTCGTTCTGGGTTGAAGCATAGTACATCGGTTTGAACATAAGTACCGACATAATCCACATAAGAGCAATAACCCCCATGTTTACAAACAGGATAATGGCAATGAGTTTGGCTCTTATACTGCTTCTCATCTAAATTTTCCTTTAATTATTCTTTTGGTTCAAATTTGTAGCCTACGCCCCATACTGTTTCAATGCAGTCACGGTATTCTTTAAGGTGGCTGCGCAGCATTTTGATGTGTGTATCAACTGTTCTGTCTTCGCCAAAATAGTCATAGTTCCACACCTTAAGCAGAATTCTTTCACGGGAAAGCGCAACACCTTTGTTCTGTACAAGACATACAAGCAGGTCAAATTCCTTTGGTGTTACATTGATGTATTCACCTTTGATTTTGATGCTGTGGCTTGGCACGTCGATAACAAGGTCGCCAAAAATATATTTTTCATTGTTTTCGGTAAGTTCCGGGTTTGCACGAAGTGCAACAGCCTTTACTCGCGCCATAAGTTCCTTTGGAGAAAATGGTTTTACAACATAGTCGTCTGTGCCTGCTTCAAAACCTGTTATTTTGTCATATTCTTCACCTTTTGCGGAAAGAATGATTACCGGTGTTTTAAAGCCACGGGTTCTCATTTCCTTAAGGCAGGTAATGCCGTCCATAAACGGCATCATAACGTCAAGGATAACAAGGTCAATGTCTCCTTTTGTAATAATGTTAAGGGCTTCGATGCCATCTTTGGCAAATTCTGTTTCATAACCTGCCACTGTAAGATACTGGCCTATAAGTTCGCGGATTTTTGGTTCGTCATCAACAACTAAAATTTTCATAGTATTGAACCTCTCTTTTAAATTTGTTTTTAAACTATATTTCCCATTAAATATATCGTTTTGTCACAATATTATATTGTATATAATAAAACCTATAAGTTACAATTTTGTGAAAATGTGAAATCCGTCAATGAATTTTTTTGTTTTTATCAATTATACATCCTTCAAACACAAAAAACCACCTGATTAAAGACAATCAGGTGGCATTTTATTTATTTTTTATCCTTATTCTGACCGAATTTGTATTCAGTACCGTTAAGCAGACGTTTTATGTTTGTACGGTGTGACCAGATGATTGCAGACGGGAAAACCACCGCGGCAATAAGATTAGGCACCGAAACTGTCTGTGTGATATAAACCTGGATAAATGTCCAGATTATATATGTCGGCGGTGCAATAATGCTGCCGAGAGACACTATTTTGGTTGTAAACACAATGATAAAGAACAGCATAAGGGCTGTGAGCAGTGTAATTGGTGTAACTGCTATCATTGAACCTGCAATAACACTTACACCCTTTCCGCCTTTGAAACCAAAATAAATCGGAAACATATGGCCAAGAAATGCGCCCAGCACTGCAATGTACAAACCTATTTCCATATAAATATTGTTAGAGAAATAGATTTCTTTGCCGAACATATTGAAGGCAAAGTTGAGTTCTTCTGTCACCGGTGTTCCCAGAAAGAGAAATCTTGCCACAAGCACTGAGACTGTGCCTTTAAGCACGTCACCTGTAATTGTAAGTGCAGCTGCCTTTTTACCAAAGGTGCGCAGAACATTTGTCATGCCCGCATTGCCGCTTCCGAAGCTGCGGATATCTTTTTTGTAGATACCTTTACTTACAATAATTGAAAAGGAGAGTGAACCCAGCAGATATGCTTCTATAAAAATGATTATCCATTTAACCCAGAATATCATCAGCTGTCTCCTCTCTCACGGATAATAAGCTTCATAGGTGTGCCTTCAAGACCGAATACTTCTCTTATCTGGTTTTCAATGTATCTCTGATATGAGAAATGGAACAGCTGCTTGTTATTGCAGAAAGCTACAAATGTCGGCGGTCTTGTGCCAATCTGAGTCATATAGTAAATTTTAAGGCGCTTGCCTTTGTCACTTGGCGGCTGAACACGCTGAACAGCACGTGCAAGGATATCATTGAGAACACCTGTTGTTGTACGGAAAGAGTTCTGGTTGTCAACAAATTTGATAAGTTCAAACAGCTTGTCCAGTCTCTGACCTGTTTTTGCAGAGATAAAAATGATTGGTGCATAACTCATAAAAGAGAAATCTTCCATAAGCTTTTTGCGCATTATATCCATTGTTTTATCATCTTTTTCTACAGCATCCCATTTGTTCACTGCAATGATACAAGCCTTGCCCTGTTCGTGTGCAAAACCTGCCACTTTGGAGTCCTGTTCGGTAAAACCAACTGTACCGTCAATCATGATTACACATACATTGCTGCGTTCAACAGCCGCAAGTGCACGCACGACGGAAAAGCGTTCAACACCGTCTTCGACATTGCCACGTTTGCGCATGCCTGCTGTGTCAGTGAAGATAAATTTACCATGCTGGTTTTCCACATAACTGTCAACAGCATCACGGGTTGTGCCGCTTTCATCACGGACAATCATTCTGTCTTCACCGATAATTCTGTTTATAAGGCTGGATTTGCCAACATTAGGACGTCCGATAACCGCCACACGGATTCTTTCGTCGTTGTCTTCTTCCTCTTCTTCAAAATTGATATATTTGAAGCATTCATCAAGGATATCACCTGTACCGTGGCCGTGCACTGAAGAAACAGGAAACGGGTCACCCAGACCAAGTGAATAGAACTCGTAAATATCATCGCTGATTTTACCAACGCTGTCACATTTGTTTACTACAAGCACAACAGGCTTGCCGCTTTTAAGCAGCATTGTTGCTACATCGTAGTCATTTGCTGTAACACCTGTACGGATATCTGTTACAAACAGAATAACCTGTGCTGTGTCAATAGCAATCTGAGCCTGTTCACGGATGTGTTTGAACACGCTTTCGTTGTCTCTTGGTTCGATACCGCCTGTATCAACCAGCAAAAATTCTTTATCCAGCCAGGTAGCTTCTGCATAGATTCTGTCACGGGTTACGCCCGGTGTATCTTCAACTATGCTGATGCGCTGACCAACTATTTTGTTAAAAAGTGTAGATTTACCCACGTTCGGGCGGCCTACAATCGCAATAATCGGTTTTGCCATTTTTTACACCTCTTTCAGAATGCCGGACAGCAGATCATAGCCGTCACAGCTGTAAAATTCCACATTTGTGCCAAGCTGACTTTCCAGCTGAGGCACTGTCATATCATCAAGGAAAATATCAGCATTATCGCTGAGAACATCCCTGCACAGACAAAGTCTGTCCGTTCTGAGATTTCCTTTGAGTTGTTTTACAAGGTCGGTACCTGTCAGCAGGCCTGTTACCGAAACATTTCCGCCAAAAAATTCATTTTTAACCTTGTGAACATATATTTTAACTTTATCTCCATACTTTTCCATTGCCATATCTGTCATTTTGCAAAGTACAGGATAAAAGCTTTCGCCCGTTGCTATATCCACCGCAACATCACATTTTGCGGTTTCATTATAATTCATATCATCAACAAAATTATCGATAAAGGTACACACCATACCCACACCGTTTTCAATCTGCGGAAAACCTTCGTAGTAGTCCGCATCCGGGATATCATACCCCGCATTGAGATAGAATTCATCGGAAAGATAGATAAGTCTTGTGCCGTGCTGACGGTAAAAATCTTCAGTTGCATTATACACAAGTTCAATTACCTCTTTTGCAGCTTCGCTGTCAAAAGTTTCAGCTTTCACAAGCCCGTCGCGGTATCTTGTAAGGCCGATAGGAACAATTGAAACGCTCTGCACTGCAGGGTAAAGGGACTGCAAATCCCTGATTGTTCTTTTAAGTTCTTCCCCGTCATTTACTCCTTTGCAAAGCACAATCTGACAGTTCATTTTAATGTCAGCTGCTGCAAATTCCTTCATTCTGTCCATAATTTCACAGGCACGCGGGTTTTTCATCATTTCAACACGCAGCTGTGGGTTTGTGGTGTGGACAGAAACATTTATAGGAGAAATACGCACCTTTTTGATGCGGTCAAATTCTTTTTGTGTAAGGTTAGTCAGCGTTACATAGTTACCGAAAAGGAACGACAGCCTTTCGTCATCATCCTTGAAATACAAAGGTTCTCTCAGGCCTTTTGGCAGCTGGTCGATAAAGCAGAACATACACTTGTTTTTACAGTGATGATGCTTATCGATAAGGTATGTTTCAAATTCAAGGCCCAGAGTGTCATATTCGTCCTTGTTTTTTATCAGCACGGTTCTGCGGTGACCGTCTGCACAAACAAGTTCTGCAGTAAGGTTTTTGTTGGCCTGATAAAACTGCAGATCAAGCATATCGTTGATTTCTTCACCGTTTATCATAACCAGTGTATCCCCTGCCATAATGCCGTTTTTATAGGCAATAGAGCCTTTTTCAACACCTTTTATAAGTACAGCCATCTGACTCTCCTTTTCAGTATAAGCACTTTACGCTTTTGTAATGCATATTATTTCAGTTTAATATTGTACCATAAACAATAAAAAAATTCCACAAAAATCTGCACAATAAAAAAGGGCAGAACTTTCGCTCTACCCTTACACTTACTATTTGTTAATTAAGCTTCTTTTTTGATTACAGCTTTGCCTTTGTAGTAACCACAGCTTTTGCAAACTTTATGTGGAAGTGTTAATTCACCACACTGTGCACATTTAACAAATGATGGTGCAGTTAATTTCCATACGTTAGAACGTCTTTTATCTCTTCTAGCTTTTGAAACTTTTCTCTTTGGTACTGCCATGCTTTAGCACCTCCTCTGATTATTCATCGTCTTGTAATAATTGTTTTAAAATTAATAACCTTGGGTCAATCTGTTTATCTTCACAGCCGCAGTTTTCCTCTTTTGGTCTGCCACAGTACTGGCACAGTCCCTGACAATCTTCGCTGCACACAAGTGCATTTGGAATTTCGAGGGAAAGTTCCTGATAAACAAGTTGTTTTACGTCAAGTGTGTTGTCACTGCTTACGGGGATTTCGGGGTCC
This sequence comes from Oscillospiraceae bacterium, assembly GCA_015067215.1. Lineage (GTDB taxonomy): Bacteria > Bacillota > Clostridia > Oscillospirales > Ruminococcaceae > RGIG3102. The sequence goes on from SVMW01000004.1 coordinate 49,142, forward strand.
GGTTGTGTGAGGATGTCCGGTGTTACCACAAATTCCTGAGAGAAATTGAATTCTCTGCTAAACAGCTTCAAACATCTTGCGCAACTGCACACAGCAGTTGCATTTACGTTAAGCTTTATAAACGTTTCGCCGTTACCTTTACGCAGTTCAAGTTCGGCCTTGACCGGCTGTTCAAAGGTTGCGTCACAGCTTATTTCTTCTTGGCTGAAATCAAATTCCAGCAGCAGCTGTTTGGCTTTTTCTTCCCCTTGGAAGACTTTGGTGAGATTAACTAACATAAAGCACCTCTTTAGGTCACTTAAATATTATATATACCTTTATCAACTTTGTCAAGGAAAAAATGGCTATATTTAAGGACTTTTTTACATAAATCAGTGCAGCAGACCACACAAATGGACTACTGCACCGTCATTTTTCAAAATATGTATCTTTAATTAAAGATATTTTTTAACTTCTTCCGGAAGTTCAGAAACATCAGCAGAAACTGTGAACACAACAACTTTGTCAGCTGTGAGTGGTTCAATTTTTGCAAGAAGTTCTTCAAAGTCTTCCATATCATGTTCAAGCACCTTGAGGATGCCGTCTACATAAATCTGTTCGATATCGTAGTTGCTTGCACATACGCCAGCAAAGAAACCGTAAAAACGTTTGCAGCCTTTGATTTTGTATTCATCAACGTCGATAAGACGAACGCTTGCAGGAACATTGTGTGTAAGCTGCATGCCTTTTTCAATGCAAACGATGTTGCCTTTAACTTTTGGAAGGTTTTCATTGATCATGTCAACCATCACTTTTGTTTTGCCTGTACCTTTATTACCAACTATCAATTTAATCATAGTGGGATTCCTCCTTATATTTAACGCATTCGCGTATTATTCACCTAATTTTTTGAGAAGTTCTTCTCTCTGAGCTTCATAGCCCGGTTTGCCCAGAAGAGCAAACATGTTAACTTTGTAATCTTCCACACCAGGCTGGTTAAATGGGTTTACACCAAGCATATAACCGCTGATTGCACAAGCTTTTTCAAAGAAGTATACAATGTAACCGAAGTTTTCTTCATCCATTGCATCAACTTCCAGCACAATGTTAGGAACACCGCCGCTCACATGTGCAAGTACTGTGCCCTGCATAGCTTTTTTGTTGATTTCGCTCATTGGCTGGTCTGCAAGGAAGTTAAGCCCGTCAAAGTTGTTTTCATCAGCTTTTACGAAATAATCTTCACCTGCATTTTTAAATGAAACAACAGTTTCAAACATGTTGCGGCTGCCGTCCTGTACAAACTGACCCATGGAATGAAGGTCTGTTGAGAAGATAACACTTGCAGGGAAGATACCTCTCTGGTCTTTACCTTCACTTTCACCGTAAAGCTGTTTGTACCATTCGTTCATCATCTGCCAGTTAGGTTCGTAGCAAGCCATAAGTTCGATTGCTTTGCCTTTGCGGTAGAGAATGTTGCGTGCTGCTGCATATTTATAACAGTCGTTGTCTGCACCAGGTGCTGCAAAATCTTCGCAGGCTTTCTGTGCGCCGCCCATGATTTTGTCAATGTCAAAACCTGCTGCTGCAATTGGAAGAAGGCCAACTGCTGTAAGCACGGAAAATCTGCCGCCTACATCATCAGGGATAACGAAAGTCTGGTAACCTTCTTTATCAGCAAGGCTTTTAAGTGTGCCGCGTGCTTTGTCTGTTGTAGCGTAAATTCTTTCCTTTGCGCCTTCCTTGCCGTATTTTTCTTCCATAAGTTCCTTAAACACACGGAAAGCAATTGCACTTTCAGTTGTTGTGCCGGATTTGGAAATTACATTTACAGAAAGGTCTTTATCTTTACAGAGGGCAAGAATATGGTTAAGGTAAGAACCTGAGATATTGTTGCCAACAAAGTAAATTTTAAGTTTGTTGGAGTCCAGATTGTTGTAGAATGGTGAACCGAGAAATTCAATTGCTGCTCTTGCACCAAGGTAGGAACCGCCAATACCAATTACAACCAGAACATCACTGTCGTTTCTGATTTTTTCTGCAGATTTTTTGATCTGTTCAAATTCTGCTTTGTCATAATCAAAAGGAAGATTGAGCCAGCCCAAATAATCGTTACCCGCACCGGATTTCTGGTGGAGTATATCGTGGCACAGCTCAATCTCTTTGCTTGCATTATCAAATTCATGTGGCTTTACAAAGCCATCAAGATATTTTCCCTGAAATTTTACAGCCATTTTTCTGTACCTCAATAGTATTTGAAAAAATATTTACTTTTATTTATATAGTATACATTATTGCAAAAAAACTGTCAATAACTTATCCCCTTTTACCCGTTGTACCGGTTACATTTGAGCCGCAGTTTTTATGAGTATTTCCAGTGCTTTGGCAAAGGTTATACGCTCTGCATCCTGTGCCAGTTCCACTGTATATTCCTTTATTTTCTGACCGCCCGAATACAGCCCTACACTGCCTATTTTACTGCCTTCCGACATAGGTGCCTCTATACTTTCAGGCAGGGTTATGCGGCTTTCCAGCTGTGCTGCAGCGCCTTTAAGAAACAACAGTGTCTCCGGAAGATTATATTCCAGCGGAATATTCTTCTGTACGCCATATTTTACCTTTATAACTGCAGGGCAGTCTTCCAGCTGCGGAAACGGGCGGCTTTCAAAGTTTGAAAAACCAAAATCCAGCAGTTTTTTTGCCGCGTCAAACCTTTCCTGTCCGGAATCCGCCCCGAGAACCACTGCAATAAGTGACATGTTCTGTCTTTTTGCTGTTGCTGCAATGCACACACCCGCCTTGCTTGTAGTACCGGTTTTAAGCCCTGTTGTGCCTGTGTAGCTGTGCAGCATTTTGTTGGTGTTTACCAGCTGGGTCGCACCGTTTCTGAGATAATCCATCCATATAGTGGTATATCCGTATACTGCTTCATGTTTCATAAGCTCACGGCTCATAACCGCCACATCGTGTGCGGTGGAAAGGTGCCCTTCTGCATCCAGGCCGCAGGCGTTTACAAAGTGGGTGTTTTCCATACCCAGCTGCTGTGCTTTGCGGTTCATCATATCGCAGAACACACTTTCACTGCCACCCACAAACTCAGCAAGTGCCACCGCCGCATCGTTTGCGCTGGACACCGCCACCGCCTTAAGCAGTTCATCAACAGTGAATATTTCTCCAGGTTCAAGCCATATCTGGCTGCCTCCCATGGAAAACGCATGTTCGGTAATCGGCACAGTGTCCTGCAGTGTTATTTTGCCGCTTTCAATAGCCTCAAACACCAGAAGCATTGTCATAACCTTTGTAATGGATGCAATCGGCATCTGCACATCGGCATTTTTGGCATAAAGCACCTGCCCTGTGGTTTCGTCCATAAGCAAGGCCCCTCTGCAGGGAACATCAAAATTTGTCTGGTCCGCAATTTTGTCCACAAAACTGTCTGCATTTACAATAGCCGCTGCACTTGCAGGTTCGGTTTTCTGATAAAAAATCTCCGGTATTTCCTCTGCTTCGCTCCATACGGGCAGGTCTGCAGCTGCTTTTGGCTGTTCTGCTGCAGCAAAAACCTTCATTGAAAAAGATAAAACCAAAACCGCACAGATAGCGGTTGCTGTCAATTTTTTCATAATTTACCACCCTGATTTGTACTTTGTACATATTTATGTGGCAATTATTGCAAATATTATCTTTATTGCAGTTGTTGAGCTTTTCGGTTGTATATGATATAATTTATATTTAGAGTTAAATTTATCAACAAGGAAGTATCTGATGAAAGTTTGTTTTTTCACCTTGGGGTGCAAAGTTAACCAGCAGGAAACTGCTGCAATGATAAATATTTTTTCACAAAACGGCTGGGAAATTGCCACCGACCGAGAAGTAAGCGATGTTTACATTGTAAACAGCTGCACTGTTACTTTAAGCGGTGACAAAAAGAGCATTCAGTGGATACGACGTGCAAAAAAGCAGAATCCTGATGCTGTTGTGGTGCTTTGCGGATGTATGCCGCAGGCATTTCCTGACAAAGCAACTGCCGTTGAGGAAGCCGACATAATAATCGGCAGCAAAGGCAAGGGACAGGTCTTTGACCTGGTACATAAGTATATGCAGGACAAATGCCGCATTGTAGACATCCAACCTCACAACGATAACGACACCTTTGAAGAATTGAGTGAAGGCGAAGACACAATGCACACCCGTGCATTTCTGAAAATCCAGGACGGCTGCAACCGCAGCTGTGCATACTGCATTATCCCCAAAGCAAGGGGACGCGTGCGCAGCCGCAGCGTTGAAAGCATTGTGGAACAGGCACAGAGACTCGCTGACCTTGGTCACAAGGAAATTGTGCTTACAGGCGTAAATATCTCTTGCTACGGGCAGGATATCGGCATCAATGTATGTGATGTTATTGAAGCTGTGGCGGCAATTGAAAATATTCACCGCATACGTTTCGGCAGCCTTGAGCTTGACCTTTTTACCGATGATATGCTGGTAAGAATGAGCAAAGTCAAAAAGTTCTGCCCACATTTCCATCTGTCTCTCCAGAGCGGATGTGACAGGACATTAAAGGCCATGAACCGTCTTTATGACACAAAGCTTTACACCGATATGATGAACCGTCTGAAAGAGCTTTTTGACAGACCTGTGTTTACCACAGATATTATTGTGGGGTTTCCGGGCGAAACTGAAAAAGATTTTATTGAAAGTGTAAACTATGTGCAGAAATGTGAATTTCTGAAAGTGCACACCTTCAGCTTTTCACCAAGAAAAGGCACCGCTGCATATGAAATGACCGACCAGATTCCAAATGATGTTAAATCTGAACGCAACAGAACAATGACTTTCAAAAGCGAGCAGACAAGAAGCAGAATTATGGAAAGCTTTATCGGTTTTGAGGATACCGCTCTGCTGGAACAGCAACTGCCTGACGGCAACTATACCGCATACACCAGCAGATATGTGCCTGTCACCGTAAAAGATTCCTCGCACCTTAAAAGCGGTGATATTGTAAATGTAAAACTTGTTTCTGTTGACGGACAGAGAATGACTGCAGAGATTGTAAAGGAGATATAATGGAACAGAAAAAAGATATTTTTGACAAAATTATGGAACTTCCCCTTATAAACATTTTCAATCCTTTTTATAAAAAGTATAAAGAAGGTTTACTTTATCTGTTTTTTGGCGGCTGTGCATTTCTGCTGTCTGTTGTGCTTTTTGCCGCAGGCATCTATGTGTTTGACCTTGGCGAAATAACCTCCAACAATATTTCATGGATTATCTGTGTTCTGTTTGCATATATGACCAACAGAACCTGGGTTTTCACCGAAAAATCCCACACACTGAAGGGTATTGCAAGAGAATTTTTCTCCTTTGTAGCAGGACGTTTTGTTACTCTGTGGATGGAAAATGCAATAATATGGCTGTTCATTGAAATTCTCGGCATAAATGTTCTCATTACAAAAATTGTAGGACAGTTTGTGGTTATAGTTACAAACTACATAATCAGTAAATTCATAATCTTCAAAAAAGACAAAAAATAAAAACAGCGGACAGATATTGCAATATCTGTCCGTTTTTATTGTTGCTGCTGATTGCAAGGCTGTGTTTGTTGAAATCTTTTTTCAGCTATGCTAATATAAACTTATATAACATATTTACAGGAGAACCGTAATGTCCACTCAGACTTTGAAAACTCAGACAAAATACAACGCCGGCATTGACCTGCTGAGAATAGTTGCAATGTTTATGGTTGTAACACTGCATGTAGCAGGTGCAGGCGGTGTTTTATCCAACACAACAGGCATAAAAAGCACTTTATGCTGGCTTGTGGAAATTGCCGCATATGGTGCGGTTAACATCTATGCACTTATAAGCGGTTATGTAAGCTACCGTGAAGACGACTCCGTTTACAGCTTTGGCAAATATATTTTCATCTGGTCACAGGTTGTTTTTTACAGTGTGGTTATTTTTGCAGCATTTACAGTTACAGGTCTTCATCAATTCAATCTGACCGACCTTATCCATTCAGTTATCCCTGCTACAATGAATAAATACTGGTATTTTACTGCTTATACAGGCGTATTTTTCATTATTCCATGGCTTAACAAGGTTATAAAACATCTGTCTTTCAAAGATTCAACCACTATGGTCGTTGTGCTTCTGACCATTTTTTCCTTCTATACCTCCGCTGCAAACCTTATAAGCGATCCTTTTGCTGTTACAGGCGGATACAGCCTGGTGTGGATTGCAGTGCTTTACCTTGTTGGCGCATGGATTAAAAAGCACAACATTCCTGCAAAACTCAGCACAGCAAAATGGCTGGTAACTGCGGTTGCAGCAATACTGTTCACCTGGCTGTGGCACACAGTTGTGCCTGACGGCTACGGCAGATATCTGTTTGTATCCTATATCAGCCCCACTGTGGTAATTTATTCCATCGCCCTCATCTGTGCTTTTTCACGTTTTAATATTGCGGATAAATCCAGAAACATTATCAAATTTTTTGCTCCTGCCACATTTGCGGTATATATCATCCACACCAACTGGATCCTCAGCAAAAGATGCATAAAACAGCAGTTTATCTGGATTGCCGATATGCCTGCGGCAGCAATTCCGTTTATGGTTCTTCTCTGTGCCGCTGCCGTACTGATTATATGTATGATGATCGAAAAGGTAAGAACATATCTGTTCAAAGTGCTTAAAATCAACTTTATTCTGACTAAAATTCAGGCGCTGATTGATTTTATAATCAGCAGAATCTTCTCATATATTCCGGAATAAAGCTCCGCCATACATAATGTTATCACCTCAAAACACCCTATACATCAAAACAAAAGTCATTCTGATTAAATTCAGAATGACTTTTTTCAGTTCAAAAGGTTATTTTCTGCACGCATCCACAAATGCTTTACCGATTTTCATGCTGTTTTCATCGTGAAGGAAAATCATTTCAGGATGCCACTGAACCCCCATTAAAAACGTTTTTTCAGGGTTATAAACAGCTTCTGCCAGTCCGTCGGCTGTTGATGCACAAACCTTTAAACAAGGTGCAACATCTGCCACCGCCTGATGGTGAAGGCTGTTCACAACAAACTGTTCCGTCTGTGTGATTTCGTAAAGCAGAGTGTCCTTTTCCACCGTTACTGTATGTGTAAGGGCATCAAAAGGCGCTGGCTGACGATGTACCACATCGCCCGGTTTCTGTGTTGGCAAATCCTGATAAAGAGTGCCGCCAAGTGCCACATTCAGAAACTGCATGCCGCGGCATATGCCAAGCACAGGCTTGTCGGTTTTTACAACTTCTTTAAACAGTGCAAATTCAAGTATATCACGCTTTTCACAGGCATCGCCACACTGTCCGGTTTTTTCCTGATTGTAATATGATGGCGCAATATCATCCCCGCCTGTAAACACAAAACCGTCAAAACGCTGTACAATTTCTGATACAGAGGCTTCATCATCGCAGAAAGGCAGCATAACAGGCACGCCGCCGTTTCTGATAATCAGGTCCATATATCCTGTAAGCATCCAGCTGCTTTCAAGTTTTTTATCCCATAGCGGGGTAAGTGCAATAATTGGTTTTTTCATAACATTATCCATCCAAACAATTGTATTGATATCTACATCATACTATTTTATCTGATATACTGCAACCCGAATCAGAACTATTCTGTAAATCTGTGCAATCAAATCAATGCAAAACAAAAAGCCGACTGAATTCAGTCGGCTTTAGTTCAAACTAATTATTTAAATTTACGTTTGCGAGCAGCTTCTGCTTTTTTCTTACGTTTTACAGAAGGTTTTTCGTAGTGTTCACGTTTACGAACTTCTGCGAGAACGCCTGATTTTGCACATGAACGCTTAAAGCGACGAAGTGCTGAATCCAATGATTCATTATCTTTAACTCTGATTTCGGACATCTGTTTTCACTCCCTTACGCTTTTTTGCTTAGATTTGTTTAACCAATTTAAACATCACAAAACAATTATACAGATTTAGTATGCTGTTGTCAACAATTATTTTTCTATTTTACAACAATGTTTACCAATTTGTTTGGTACACAGATTGTTTTAACAACTGTTTTGCCTTCTGTTGCTGCTTTGATTGCATCATTTTCCATTGCAGCTGCCAGCATATCGTCTTTGGAAAGGTCAAGAGCAATGTTGATTCTTGCTCTGATTTTGCCGTTAACCTGTACAGGAACTTCCACTGTTGCTTCAACACATTTTGCTTCGTCAAATTTTGGCCACTGTGTGTGTGCAATCTGACCTGCAAAGCCCATATTTTCCCAGATTTCTTCTGTGATATGCGGTGCAAATGGGTTAAGAAGGATAAGCAGTGTTCTGTATTCTGCTTTATTGATGGATTTTTTGCTGCCAACTTCGTTAAGCAGTGCCATCATTGCAGCAATAGCTGTGTTGAAACCGAGGTTCTGGATATCTTCTGTAACCTTTTTGATTGTTTTGTTGAAAAGAACTTCCATATCTGCGGAATATTCTTCACCGTCAACAACAATTTCCTGCAGGTTCCAGATTTTATCAAGGAAACGTTTACAGCCTTTGATTGAGCTCTGGCTCCAAGGAGCAGCTTTTTCAAAGTCACCCATAAACATTTCGTAAAGGCGCATTGTATCTGCACCGTATTCATTTACAATGTCGTCAGGGTTTACAACGTTACCGCGGGATTTGGACATTTTTTCGCCTGTTTCACCGAGAATCATGCCGTGGCTTGTACGTTTTGCATATGGTTCAGGGCAAGTAACAGCACCGATGTCATAAAGGAATTTATGCCAGAAACGGCTGTAAAGCAGGTGGAGTGTTGTGTGTTCCATACCGCCGTTGTACCAGTCAACAGGCATCCAGTATTCCATTGCTTCCTTGCTTGCCAAAGCTTCGCTGTTTTTAGGGTCAATGTATCTGAGGAAGTACCAGGATGAACCGGCCCACTGTGGCATTGTGTCGGTTTCGCGTTTTGCAGGAGCACCGCACTTTGGACATGTTGTGTTTACCCAATCTGTAAGACGTGCCAATGGGCTTTCGCCTTCACCAGTTGGTTCAAATTCCATAAGTTCAGGAAGTTCAAGTGGAAGCTGGTCTTCAGGAACAGGTTCCCAGCCGCAGTGCGGACAGTAAATCATTGGAATAGGTTCGCCCCAGTATCTCTGACGGGAGAAAATCCAGTCGCGGAGTTTGTAGTTTGTTTTGCTTTCACCAATGCCCTGTTCGCTGAGCCATTCGATAATTTTAACCTTAGCTTCTTCAACTGTAAGACCGTCAAGGAAACCGCTGTTAACCATAACACCTGTTTCGCAGTCTGTAAATGCAGCTTCTTCTACGTTGCCGCCTTTTACAACTTCAATGATCGGAAGGTCAAATTTCTTTGCAAATTCCCAGTCGCGTGTATCGTGACCAGGAACAGCCATAATTGCGCCTGTGCCGTATGTTGCAAGAACATAGTCGGAAACAAAGATTGTAATTTCCTTGCCGTTTACAGGGTTGATGCCTTTAACACCTTTGAGGGCAACACCTGTTTTGTCTTTTGCAAGTTCTGTTCTTTCAAGGTCAGATTTTTTTGCAGCTGCTTCACGGTAAGCCACAATTTCGTCGTAGTTTTCCAGAGCATCTTTCCATTTTTCAACAAGGGCATGTTCCGGTGCCATAACCATATATGTAGCACCGAAAAGTGTGTCAGGTCTTGTTGTGTAAATTTCAATTTCGTCACCCTGTGTTGTTTTGAATTTAACCTGTGCACCTGTGGAACGTCCAATCCAGTTTTTCTGCTGTGCAACCACACGGTCGATAAAGTTTACATCGTCAAGGCCGTCGATGAGTTTGTCAGCATAATCTGTAATTTTGAGAACCCACTGGCTTTTAACTTTTCTTACAACTTCGCTGTTGCAGCGTTCGCAAACACCGTTTACAACCTCTTCGTTTGCAAGAACAACTTTACAGTTTGTGCACCAGTTTACATTCATTTCCTTTTTATATGCAAGGCCGTGTTTGTAAAGCTGGATAAAAATCCACTGTGTCCATTTGTAGTAATCTTTGTCTGTTGTGTTGATTTCTCTGTCCCAGTCAAATGAAAGGCCCAGCATTTTAAGCTGCTGTTTAAAACGTGCAACGTTGTTTTTTGTAACAATTTCCGGATGAATATGGTTTTTCATCGCAAAGTTTTCTGTTGGCAGACCAAATGCGTCCCAGCCCATTGTGTACATTACATTGTAACCGTCAAGACGTTTCTGACGGGAGATAATGTCCATTGCTGTGTAGGAACGTGGGTGACCAACGTGCAGGCCTGCGCCTGATGGGTATGGAAATTCTACAAGACCGTAGAATTTTGGCATTGTGTAGTCATTTTTGGCTGCAAATGTCTTTTCGTCATCCCAAATTTTTTGCCATTTCTTTTCAATGGCAGAAAAATTGTAATCTTTCATAATTATTCTATCCCCTTATAACCTGTTCAAAGCACAGCTGTAAACAGCCGTGCTTTAAATGATTTTATTAACTATTCTTTTCTGAAATCAGAAGGAATTATTCTTCTTCCTTTTCAATTTCAAATTCAATTTCTGTGCCGTCTGCCCAGAGTTTGTCAAGGTCATAGTATTCTCTTGCCTGTGGGTGGAAAACGTGAACAATAACTGTTTCATAGTCAAGCAAAATCCAGTTTTTGCTTTCGTAGCCTTCCACTCTTGCAGGGTCGATGCCAAGTTTTTCTTTAACCTGGTAATCAACTTCGTCAGCAAGTGCTTTAACCTGTGTTGTGGATGTACCTGTTGCAATAACAATGTAGTCTGTTACAACTGTAAGGTCATCAATCTTAAGGATTCTGATATCTTTTGCTTTTTTGTTGTCAAGATAGCCGGCTATCTTTTTAGAAAGTTCCAAACCGTTCATATAATCTCCTATATTCAAGGCTTATCCTGCATTTGCAAGAAGGTCGCCAATATTTGTTACTGTAATGCTTGTTGCGCCCCAGTCTGTTACAATTTCGCCGTCAATTTCGTCGATATTAAGGGACTCAACAGGGTCCTGATAAGGACGGAAATGCTTGTTGATAATTTCAAGCCATTCTTCCTGTGGGATTACCAGCAGGTTCTGTACACCGTTTTTGCTTGTTTTTACATCGTAACCGTGAATAGCAGGTTTGATGAGCGCCATATTTTCGTATTCTATATTCAATGCTTCCGTTGCAAGACCTGCAATACGGCTCCAGTGCATATCTGTTGTAATATACGGTGTAAATCTTGGCAGGTTTTTAAGCATATCACTTACGCCAAGGTCTTTGAAATACTTGATTACAGATGCATAAAAATAGCCCTGTACTTCAAGTCTTGTTGTATCACCGCCTGCGTAGTTACGGTTGCGTACGATAGCTTCTGCAAGTTCGCCGCTAACCTTGTACCAGCCGGGTTCCCCGATGATTGTTTCTTCTTTGCCTGTTTCTTTGTCCACAATGGTGATTTTGCGTGGAACATACATATCAAGGCCGCCGTCAATCCAGTTTACCATATCAATGAAAGCTTCCATATCAAGTGTTGCATAGTGGTCCACTGTAAGTCCAAAGCGTTCGTTGAGGGTTTCAATCAGGTTGATAATGTTGTTGGAATTGTCACCATCAGCATACACACCGTTTATCTTGCCTGTTTTGGATGGTTCCCCTACAAATGTATCTCGCGGAATCTGCAGTGCTTTGATGGTGCCGCCTTTAAGGTCCATAGTTACATATATGATAACGTCTGTTTTGTATGTATCACGACCTTCTTCCATATCTATGCCGCATACAAGCAGGTTTACAACATCATCCTGTATTTCTTCCGGTGTTCTGAGGTCCACAGGAACCTCTTCGCCTTCCTGATACATACCTGTAATTGCACCGTCAATTGCAAAAATCATAACAACCACTACACAGATTGCAACAAGACATGCTATAAGCGTAACCTTAGGGTTCTTTTTAGCCTTTTTGCGCTTTCTTTGGCTGTTTGTATTTTTATTACTCATATTTTCCTCCTAACAGCTGTATCCCAGAAGCTTTCTGAAATATTCCAGTGCTTCCAGACTGTCTGTATCTACGACATTACCCTTAAACTCTATCCATTTAATGGAGTGTACCAGAGCCTCATACATAGCCATATCCAGGTTTTTTCTTGCAAGGCCCAGCAGATAATCCCGTTTATCAAATTTTCTGCCCTCGCAGAGCATGTCCGCAAGGTAGATAACCTTTTCAAAGTCATTCATACCGCTTCTGCCGCAGGTGTGACTTCTTACCGCCCAGAGAATATCTTCGTCTGTTATTCCCATTTCTTTTTCGGCATAGTCTGCTGCCGCAAAACCGTGCAGGGTCTGTTTTGGCTTGTCTTTTATTCTTTTTATTATACCACCTTGGCCTGCTCTGTGCAACAGAATATCTTTAGGAGCATTTTTCAGAATATCGTGCAGCAAAGCAGATATTCTCAGTTTATCCACATCAAGTGAATATATTTCCCCTAATTCAGCTGCAAGTTTTTCCACGTTCAGAGTATGCTGATAGCGTTTTTCGTCCAGCATAAGCTTTGCAAGCAGTTTTGCAGTGCCCTGAAAACGCTTTGTATCATCTTTGTCGTAAAGGTGATACTCGTCAATAACCGCATCAACTGCATGGGGCAATATACTGTCACCGTGCTGACCTTTGCGGAAGCCCGAGGATGAAACATCGGTAACCTTGTAAGGTATATAAACCACATTTGCTCCTTCAGTTTTAAGCTGTTCAATCAGACAAAGTATCTGCTGCTGGTCACCCTCCTTGCGTGCAAAAACAACAGGAGTGCAGTTTGCAAGTATTTCTTTACTGTTTTTCCAGTTTCTGATAGAAAACAGGCTGTCGGAACCGATAAGCATAAAAATATCGGCATTGTCATATTTTTCCTTTAAGTAACGCAGAGTAAGGTAGGTATAGTCATCCTTCAGGTTGTTTCCTTCATAGTCGCTTACCTCTGCATCCTTGTCAACATTACCAAAAGCAAGCTGTGCCATATAATGACGCACATCAAAAGGCACCATGCAGCTTTTTTTATGGGTTGGTGTACCGGTCGGCATAATAATTATTCTGTCAAAATCAATATACTGTGCCGCTTCTTTAAGTATTGAAAGATGGCCGTTGTGTGGCGGGTCAAAGGAACCGCCGAACAATAATATCTTCATTTTATACTCCATGTAGAAAAATGTCGGATTTTTACACTAAGTTTATTATTTTGTCTTTTCAACAAGTTCAAGTTTTTTAAGATCGTAAAGAGAATCTTTCTTTTTCTGCATAAACAGAACAAATTTGCTGCCAATAACCTGTACGGAATCACAGCCAATATATTCACAGAACATTTCTGCGGCTTCTTTTGCTTTGTATGGGCAGTTGTCAAGCACCTTGCATTTTACAAGTTCTCGTGCTGCAAGTGCTGTTTTGATGGATTCTGCTGTTGCTTCTGTAACGCCTTCTTTGCCAATCTGTACAATTGTGTCCATATGCTGTGCCTGTCCGCGAAGGAAAGCACGCTGTTTAGATGTAAGTGCCATATAATCTCCTTATATATTTAAAATGTATTGATATACAGGCAGGGTGTACCCGCCGTTTCATTTTTTTACAATAACAGAAATTATTTCTGTATTATCCTTTTTTCAGATAAACTGTTCAATCTGCTCCTTAAGCTGTCTGAGCGCGCTGCCGCGGTGGCTTATTGCATCTTTTGCCTGTGCTGTCATCTGTGAATAACTGGTTTCTTCCACCATAAACACAGGGTCATAGCCAAAGCCGCCATCACCTATGCGCTCAAAACCAATCCAGCCTTCGCAGGTGCCACGGCACACAGTGTGTCTGCCGTCAGGCATATAAAGACATACTGCAGAAACAAAACGTGCTGTTCTGTCCTGTTTTTCAAGCCCTTCAAGACTTGCCAGCAGTTTATCAATATTTTCGTCGTCTGTTGCATTTTCTCCTGCAAAACGCGCGGTATAAACGCCCGGTGCACCGTTCAGGGCATCAACCTCAAGGCCGCTGTCGTCGCTGATTGCAGGCAGATTTGTTATCTGTGCAATTGTTTTCGCTTTTATAACGGCATTTTCTTCAAAGGTTGTGCCGTTTTCTTCAATTTCAACATCAACACCAAGTTCTCTGAGTGTTTTTGCTGTAATGCCGAAGGAATCCAGAATTCTCTGGATTTCCTTAAGCTTTTTCTGATTGTTTGTAGCTACTGCAAATACCATAATTATTCTCCGTCTTCCAGGCTGAAAAGTGTTTCAGCAAAACTTTTCGCATCAAACAGAAGCAGGTCATCAACACCTTCGCCAACGCCTACAAAGCGTACAGGGATGCCAAGTTTTTTCTTGATGGAAATTACGCTACCGCCCTTTGCTGTTCCGTCAAGCTTTGTAAGGATAATGCCTGTTGCTTCGGCCGCGGAGATAAATTCCTTAGCCTGAAAAATTGCATTCTGACCTGTGATTGCTTCCAGCACAAGCAGTGTTTCAACGGATGCAGTTTCGCTTGCCTTGCGGATAACGCGGCTGATTTTGCCAAGTTCTGCCATAAGATTCTTTTTGTTGTGCAGTCTGCCTGCTGTGTCGCAGATAACGATGTCGTACTTTTCGTTTTTGCCTTTCTGCACTGCATCAAAAATAACGGATGACGGGTCGGCACCTTCATCGTGCATAACAATGTCAACGCCGCTTCTTTCTGCCCACTGGTTAAGCTGACTTGCAGCTGCTGCACGGAATGTATCCCCTGCAGCAAGCAGAACCTTTTTGCCCTGTTTTGCATAGTAGTTTGCAAGTTTGCCGATGGATGTTGTTTTGCCCACGCCGTTGACACCAATGATGAGAATTACAGCAGGGTCACCTGACAGGTCAAACTCCTTGTCTGTGGAAAGCAGTTCCACAACAATATCCTGAAAAATTGCAACCAGTTCCTGGCCTGTTTTTGCCTTGCGTTTTCTTGCTTCTGTACGCAGCTGTTCGCAAAGATATTCGCTTACTTCATAGCCCACGTCAGCAAGAATAAGCTGTTCCAGAAGGTCGTCATAAAGCTCGTCTGTCAAAGGAGAGGAAATAATTGATTTTGTAATTGAATTGAAAATTCCTTCCTTTGTCTTTTTGAGACCAAATCCAAGTTTTTCAAATAATCCCATATTATCTGTAACCTCGTTAATTAATCAATGATGGTGATATATTGTTTACATCCAGTTTAAGCAGTTTGGATATGCCGTCCTCCTGCATAGTTACACCGTAAAGCACATCGGCGGATTCCATGGTACCGCGGCGGTGGGTGATAACAATAAACTGTGTTGTGTCGGAAATATCGTGAAGATAGTTTGCATATCTTGTAACGTTTGCATCGTCAAGAGCTGCTTCAATTTCGTCCAGAATGCAGAATGGTGACGGGTTGTGAGCAAGAATTGCAAAGTAGATGGAAATTGCAACCAGAGCCTGTTCACCGCCGGAAAGTGCTGTAAGGCTTTTGATAACTTTGCCCGGAGGGTTAACACTTATATCGACACCGCTTTCCAGAATGTTTTCAGGGTCAGTAAGTATAAGTTTTGCACTGCCGCCTCCAAACAGTTCGCGGAAGATTCTGCCAAAGTTTGTATTGATAACATTAAAGCTTTCGCTGAAGAGAGTTTTCATTTCGCCGTTAAGGCTTGTGATAAGTTTCTGCAGCTGGTTTTTGCTTTCTTCAAGGTCGCGGAGCTGTTCTTTGAGGAAGTTGTATTTTTCAAACACTTCCTTGTATTCCACAATTGCACCCACATTTACATGACCAAGACGCTTGATAGCCGCTTTGACAGCAGAAAGGTCTTTTCTGAGCTGGTTTTCATCTTCAAACTCAAAGGCAAATTCCCTTGCTGTCTGTACTGTGAGTTCATATTCTTCCCACAGTTTCTGGATAATATCGTCGTAGTCTGTTTCCATATTGGAAATTTTTTCGCCGATTTTTGTAATCTGGTTGGAAAGGGACAATTTTTCATCATCAAGTGCTTTTGTCTCTTTTGTGATTTCTGTTCTTTCCCTGTCGATTTCAAGGCGCAGACGTATAAAATCTTCGTTCTGCTTTTCAATGTCTTTAATACTCTGCTGCATTGCAGAAATCTGCTGTATGATTTCTTCCACTGCGAGCTTTCTGCCTTCAATATCGGCTTCAAGCTGTGAAATTTCCTGTGTAAGACGCAGTTTTCTTTCTTCACTCTGTCTGCTCTGTACCGAAAGCTGTTCCAGGTTATTCTGTGCAAGCTGAATTCTGCCGCCAAGTTCAACTGTGTTCAGTTTAATCTGCTGCAGTGCTTCCACAAGAACATTCTGTTTTTCCTGTGTATCTTCATCAATTCTGCCAAGGGATGTAATTTCCTGCACAAGCTGTTCAAGCTGCTTTTCGCTTTCTGCAACAATATTGTTGAGCTGTGTTTCCCTTGCCATATTTGCTTTAAGTACATTGTTTGCATTTTCCACTATTCCGCTGTAAAGTGTGATGCTGTCGGTATACTGGTTTGCAAGCTGTGTATACTTTGTAAGTTCAATATTACAGTTGTATTTATCGTTCTGCAATGTTTCTATTTCTGCATTGCAGCCTTCAATCTGACTGTTCAGAAGGTCAGCATTTTCCTTGATTTTTGCAGTTTCACCGCTGAGGGTTTCAAATTCTGCTTTAAGATTTGCAAGGGTTGTCTTAAGTTTTTCAATTTCTCCCTTACGGGTGAAAAGGCCTGCACTTTTGCTTACGCTGCCCCCTGTGAAGGAACCGCCTGCATTAATCTGCTGACCATCCATTGTAACAATTCTGTAGCGGTAGTTAAGCTGTTTTGCAAGACGGGATGCAGAGTTTATATCTTCGCAGATAACGGTTCTTGCAAGCAGGTTGGAAACAATGTTTGCATATCTGCCATCAGCTGTGATGACCTTGTCCGCTGTTGTTGCCCATTCCGGCAGTTTTTCGCTGAATGATGATGGTTTTACTGTGTCAAGCGGAAGGAAAGTTGCCCTGCCCTTGCGGCTGTTTTTAAGGTATTCAATTGCATATTTTGCACTTGTTTCGTCCTGCACAACAATGTTCTGAAGTCCGTATCCAAGGGCAATTTCAATTGCTGTTTCATAACCTTTTTCAACACTGATAATCTGTGCAACTGTACCTATAATTCCTTTTAAACGGCCGTTTTTGCCGTTTGTAAGCACTTCTTTTACACTCTGCTGGAAACCGTCAAGATTGTTTTCCATTTCGGTCAGCAGTCGGATTCTGTTTTCTGTATCACGCTGTTTTTCAAGGTTTAAATTCTGGTTTTCAACTGCTTTTTCCAGTTTGTCCTTTACAGAATTAAGCTTTAAAGAAATGCCGTTTTTGATGTTGTTGTTTCTTGTTATGTTTTCATCAACTTCGGCAATGAAACCATTGAGTTCTGCAATCTGACCATTTACTTCATTCAGATATTTCTGGTTTGTTTCGATGTCAGCTTTTGCTTTGCTGCCCGATTCCATAACAGCCTGATTCTGTGTTGTAAGGCCTACAAGTTCCAGTTTTCCATCCTGAATTGCAGTGCGCAGGTTGCTTTCCTTTTCAAGCAGGGCACCTTTCTGTGCATCTGCTTTTTTTGCGTTTTCAGCAAGGAGAGAAATTTCAGCCTGTGTCGCCTCACAGTTTTCATCAAGCTGCTGCTTTTCCTGCTGCATAGCGGAAATTTCGTTTTCAATCTGCTGTCTGCGCTGTTCAAGACTGCCTTTTTCGCTGCTGAACAGTTCCATTTCAGCTGTCAGTTCCTTTGTGCGCTGTGCATCGTAAACTGACCGGTTTTCAAGAACAGCTTTTTCACTGTTCTTTTCAGAAATCTGCTGTTCGATATTTCTGATTTCTGACTGGTTTTCTTCGCCCTGTCTTATAAGGTCGTTGCTTTCAAAGTAGCGTTTTTCTATGTATGCTTCCTTTTCAGCAATCCGGTTTACTATGTTGTCAAAGTCATTCTGGAAAACTTCAAGTTTTCTCTGCTGTTCGCGGATAAGGGATTTGTTTTTTTCCACTGTCTGCAGCCACAGAGAAATTTCCATGCCCTTTTTCTTTTCGTCGAGGGCAATAAATTCTTTGGCTTTTTTGCTTTCCTTTTCGAGAGGTCCAACCCTTTCTTCAAGGTTCAAAAGAATATCGGTAAGGCGCACAATGTTATCCTGTGCACCGGAAAGTTTCTTTTCCGCTTCGTTCTTTTTATAACGGAACTTTGAAATGCCGGAGGCTTCTTCAAATATTTCACGGCGGTTTTCAGGCTTTGCGGTAACAATCTGGCTGATTTTGCCCTGTCCTACAATGGAATAACCGCTTTTGCCCAGACCTGTGTCAAGAAAAAGTTCATATATATCCTTAAGTCTTACACGGTTGCCGTTGATGAAATATTCACCGTCGCCGCCTCTGTAATATTTTCTTGTTACAGAAACTTCATCTGTGTCCATGTCGAAACTGCGGTCCGAGTTGTCAAGAATAAGGCTTACGCTGGCAAAGCCCATAGGACCACGCTGGCTTGTACCGCCAAAGATAATGTCTTCCATTTTGCCTGCACCGCGAAGTTCCTTGCTGCTGGTTTCGCCCAGCACCCAGCGGATAGCGTCGCTGATGTTGCTTTTGCCTGAACCGTTTGGCCCGATAACCGCTGTCATACCCTTGTCAAAGGCTATGCGGGTTTTATCCGGGAAGGATTTAAAACCGTGAAGTTCAATTGCTTTTAAATACACCTGTGTATTCCCCTTAATCTGTTGATTGTATGTTAAACTGTCCTTTTGCCACACTGCTGTCTGCAACAATCTGTACAGTATAGCCAAGTGCGGCAAGAGTGTGTATATTGCTGTTTCTTTGTCCTTTCCACTGGGAAAGTTCTTTGCTGCTGACTTTTATTATAAAGCTTTTGCCCTTTGCATTTGTTAACTGCTCTTTAATTTTTTCAAGGCATCTGCCCGAAAGGCAAAGTTCTCTGAAGGCCTGATGATACGGCCCTGCAACAATTTTACCTTCGAGGCCCGTGTCAGCATGGAGGCCCATTTTTATAATTCGGATATCTGCCTTTTCAAAAATATCCATAAGCTTTACGCAGATATCCACAGTTTCCTCAAGTGTAGGCGGTGTATATTTGCCCTGCAAAAACACCTGTTCAAGAAAAGTGTTTTTAAGTGTTACTGTAGGGTAAATACGCACCGTATCAGGCTTAAGGGCAACAAACTGCTGTGCTGTATCCAATGCCATTGCCATATAATTCTGCTGCTGACCATACATACCTGTCATCATCTGCAGCCCAAGTGAAAAGCCGTTGTGCTTTATAAGGCGGGAGGCCTTTACAACAGCCTGTACAGTATGTCCGCGCAGATTGTCACAAAGCACGCTGTCCTGCATTGCCTGTGCACCAAGCTCTATAGATGTAACTCCATATTCCTTAAGTACCCCCAGCACCTTCTGGTCAATGCAGTCGGGACGGGTGGAAATTCTTATGCCCATCGCCCTGCCCCGTTTTACAAAACTGCAGGCTGCTTTTAACAGGCTTTCCATATAATCTCTGTCGATGGCAGTAAAACTGCCGCCGAAAAAAGCTATTTCATAATCTTCCCCGTTCTGTTGCGGCAGATATGCATCACAAAGTTTTTCCACATCCTTTACCGACGGCGGATTCTGTGTGCCGCTTATGCTGCGCTGGTCGCAGAATGCACATTGATTTGGACAGCCCTGATGGGGCACAAATATGGACAGATTTTTATGTTTTGCCATTGTTTTCTCCCGATTAACAGGTTATCTGAAATGGTAACCCATAAGTTCCAGTGCTTCCTTTGCTGCCTGCTGTTCAGCTGCTTTTTTGCTTTTGCCAAAACCTTTGCCTATTGGGTTGGAGTTAAGTTTAACCTCCACATCAAAGCTTTTGTCGTGGTCAGGACCTGTTTCGCCCACCACAATGTAGCTCAAACGTTCACCAGGGTTTTTCTGGATAATTTCCTGCAGAAGTGTTTTGTAGTCCTGCAGGTGAAGGTCCTTGTCATCAAGGAAACGCAGAATGAATTTTTTTGCATTTTCAATGCCACCGTCAAGGAAAATTGCACCTATCAACGCTTCGAAAGCATCGGCAAGGATGGATGGGCGTTCTCTGCCGCCTGTGTTTTCCTCCCCTTTGCCAAGAAAAAGAAATGCGCCAAGGTTAATCTGCTTTGAATAGTTTGCCAGTGCGTCCTCACAAACAAGTGCTGCACGCTGTTTTGACATTCGTCCCTCAGGCATATCAGGGTGTTCCTTGTACAGTTTTTCGCTTGTTACAAGCTGAAGAACTGCATCTCCCAGAAATTCAAGTCGTTCGTTATATTCTGTATGTGTTCTGCTTTCGTTGGCATAGGATGAGTGTGTGAGTGCCAGTTCCAGCAGAGATTTGTTTTTAAAAGTATAGTGAATGTTGTTTTCAAACATCTTCATACTGTTTATTCCTCTTCGTTTACAAGTGAATTTGCAATAACGTCAGAAACGTTGTTTTCGGCATAGATTTTTGCCTGTCTGATTGCATTTTTAAATGCTTTTGCATTGCTTGAGCCATGTGCCTTGATTACACCTTTTGTAACACCGAGAATAGGTGCACCGCCGTATTCGGTATAGTCAAGCTTTGCCTTGAATTCTTTGAGTTCATTTTTGAGCAGAATTGCAGCAAGCATTGTTTTTACATTCTTCTTAAGCATGCCTTTAAGCATTTTTGTCATAAATCCCGCAACACCTTCACAGGTTTTAAGTGCAATGTTGCCGCTGAAGCCGTCAGCCACAATAACATCCGCTTCACCGCTCATAACATATCTGCCTTCAATATTACCGATAAAATCGACAGCTTTGTTCTGGCGCAGAAGTGCATTTGCTTCAATGTGAACAGGTGTGCCTTTTGTATCTTCGGCACCGTTGTTGAGCAGTGCAACCTTTGGATTTTTAATGCCTGCAACCTTTTCCATATAAACAGAGCCCATAATGCCGAACTGGTTGAGCATTTCAGGTCTTACTTCAGCATTTGCACCTGCATCAATAAGCATAAAACCTGTTTCCTTTTCACCCGGCATTACTGTGCCCAGGGCTGCACGTTTTACGCCTTTGATACGTTTTACGATAAATGTTGCACCCATTAGCAAAGCACCTGTACTGCCTGCAGAAACCACCGCATCACCCATGCCGTCTGCCAGTGCTTTCATAGCAATGTGCAGTGATGTTGTCTTGCGTTTTTTTACAATGTCCATAGGGTCTTCGTGCATATCAAAAACATCGTCTGCCTGAAGAAATTCCATTCCCTGGGTAGATATGGAGTTTTCTTCGCACACTTTTTTCATTTTTTCGATATCGCCTACAGCAATAATTTCAACGCCGTATTCTTTTATTGCAAGTTCTGCGCCTCTGAGCGGTTCAAGAGGTGCATGGTCTCCGCCAAATGCATCAAGTATAATTTTCATATCTGAATCTCCTTATATGTAAAAGGTGAAAAGCTTAATAGTGTTTATATTTTAATCGGGCAGTTTTTTGCCGCAGTTTCTGCAGAATTCAAAGTCCTTTTCTGCTTTTGTGCCGCAGTATGGGCAGAAGTTTGTTGCTTCTGTTTCATCAACCGCGTGTATATGACCACAGCTTTCGTCAATATTGAACTCCTGACTGTCTCCGCGGAATCTTTCATCCCATGGGTCAGGTTCTGAGTCCATTTCCACAATATCAAACTCGGAGTAACGGTTTTCCCCTGTGGCATTTTTGTAGTTTATATATGTGTTGTACCCTATCATTGCCACAAAACATATGCCAAACAGAGCAAAAAACCACGGTGCGCCCATTGAAACAGCAGCAATTATCCATATAAAACCGAATATCATGCCGAAAATTCCGCCTGCCACACCCTGTGCAGAACGTGTTCTGCCCTGTTTTACGCTGTAACCTTTTCTGTTTTTCTTCACAAAACCGCCTCCTTCAATATTTTTTTATTAAAGTTCAATCTTTTCAATATCTGCCTTGCCGCGCACTGCAAAAGCCATATATCTTTCCCGTTTGTCTCGGATATGGTTTTCCAGCGGAGGCAGAATGCCCATATTGCTGCCCATCGGCTGAAAGTCCTTGTTTTCTGTAGTAATGTACTGCAGAAGTGCACCGATCATTGTGGTGTTTTCAGGTATCTGCGGTGTTTTGTCTGTAAGGCGGCAGTATACAAAATAAGCAGCCAGCAGACCGCACATTGCACTTTCGGTGTAGCCTTCCATACCTGTAATCTGTCCTGCAAAGTACACATTAGGATATTCCTTAAGGTTAAGTGTGTTGCTGAGAACTTCAGGGCTGTTGATAAAGCTGTTGCGATGCATAACACCGTATCGTACAAATTCGGCATTTTCAAGGCCCGGAATCATACTGAACACGCGTTTCTGTTCGCCGAATTTAAGATTGGTCTGAAAACCTACAATGTTGTACATTGTTCTGCCTGCATCTTCGCATCTCAGCTGAACATTTGCCCATGGTCTGCGGCCTGTTTTAGGGTCGATAAGGCCGACAGGTCTCATAGGACCAAAGCGCATTGTGTCAGCGCCGCGGCCTGCCATTACCTCAATAGGCATGCAGCCTTCGTAAACTGTAAGCTCCTGTTCAAAATCTTTAAGCGGTGCCCGTTCCGCTGAAGAAAGTGCCGCGTGGAACGCTTCGTATTCTTCCTTGTTGAAAGGACAGTTGAGATAGTCGTCATCGCCCTTGTCATAACGGGAAGCCGCAAAAACCCTGTCCATATTGATGCTGTCTGCCATAACAATCGGGGCTGCCGCATCAAAAAAGCTCATACCGTCGCCGCACATTTCCTTTACCTTTGCATAAAGGCTGCCGCTTGTGAGCGGGCCTGTTGCAATGATTGTGATTTCATCTGTATTTATTTCAGTTACTTCACCATATATGATTTCAATATTCGGATTTGATTTGATTTTTTTTGTGATGATGTCGCTGAAAAGTTCCCTGTCAACTGCCAGCGCACCGCCTGCCGGTACATTGCACTGATAGGCAGCTTCCAGCACAAGAGAGCCAAAGTGTTTCATCTCGTACTTAAGCATACCCTGACTGGAATCTTCGCGCATTGATTTGAGGCTGTTGGAGCATACAAGTTCCGCAAAATTCTGCGATTTGTGTGCATCTGAGTATTTGTGAGGTTTCTGTTCGTAAAGCTTTACCTTAACCCCTCTGTTTGCCAAAAAATTTGCCGCCTCGCAGCCTGCAAGGCCTGCGCCTATAATGTTAACTGTCATTTATTTTGTTTCCTTTTTGGATTTACGTGTTACTGATGGTTTGTATTCGGCACAGCTTTCGTTAAGGCAATGTGCCTTTGCACCCTTGCCTGCTTTTTTGTAAAGACTTTTACCGCAGGAAGGGCATGTTTTTTCAACAGGTTCTTCCCAGGACATAAACTTGCAGTTTGTACCGTCTTCACAGGCATAGAATGTTCTGCCTCGTTTGCTTGTAAGAACAAGCATCTTGCCGCCGCATTTTACACAGCTGCCTTTTGCATATTTGACAATTCTTCTTGTGTTTTTGCATTCAGGGAAGCCGCTGCAGGCAAGGAATTTGCCGAATTTGCCTGTTTTTACAACCATAGGCTTGCCGCACACTTCACAGGTTTCGTCTGTAACAACATCAGGCACTTTAACCTTTTTGCCTTCCATATTCTCCTGGGCTTTTTCAAGGTCTCTGCTGAAACTTTCATAGAATTCTGCCAGAACCTGTGTCCATTCCTTATCACCCTGTTCAATTTCGTCAAGGCTGTTTTCCATCTCTGCAGAGAATTTTACATTTACAATGTCGCTGAACTGCTGTTCCAGCAGGTCATTGATGGTTGTGCCGAGTGCAGTAGGGATAAGCTTTTTGCCATCGCGTTCAACATAGGCTTTTTCTGTGATTGTGTAGATGATAGGCGCATATGTTGACGGACGGCCGATGCCGTTTTCTTCCAGCGCCTTGATGAGTGTTGCCTCGGTGTATTCGTTAGGAGGCAGTGTAAATTTCTGCAGCGCCTCAATTTCCTTCACTTTAAGTTTTGTGTCATCTTCAAGCGGCGGAAGTGCTGTTTCTTTTTCTTTCTTTTCGTCTGTCTGTTCTTCATACAAAGCAGTAAAGCCGTCAAAAAGCACTGTATAGCCGTTTGCCTTGTATGTGTGTCTGCCGCAGGCAATGTCAACCGCAACAGTTTCCTGTACGCAGTCTGCCATCTGGCTTGCCACAAAACGTTCCCAGATAAGTTTGTACAGCTTTGCAACGTCGCCGCTGAGAGAGCCGTATGCAACTTCCGGTGTGATGTTCACATTTGTAGGACGGATAGCTTCGTGTGCGTCCTGAGCATTGTTTTTCTGCTTGTATGTGCGTTTGTATTTAGGCACATACTGTTCACCGAATTTATCTTTGATAAAACCTTTTGCCGCCCAGATCGCCTCATCACTTACACGGAGTGAGTCGGTTCTCATATATGTGATAAGACCCATCTGTCCAAAACCTTTTACTTCAACACCTTCATAAAGTGTCTGTGCAGCACGCATTGTTCTGCTTGCTGTAAAACCAAGGCGGCGGGAAGCTTCCTGCTGAAGTGATGATGTGATAAACGGCGGTGCAGGCAGACGTTTTCTTTCGCCTTTTGCAATACCTGTGATAACAAACGGATTGCTGAGGCTGTTTTCTCTGATTTCCATTGCCTGTGCTTCGTTTTCCACAGTTATTTTTTCGCCGTCTGTGCCGTAATATCTGGCTTTGAATTTCTTTGTGCTTCCGTTTGGAGAAAGTGTTGCCTCAATGTTCCAGTATTCCTGAGGAACAAAACTTTCAACCTCTCTGTGACGGTCCACAACAAGTTTTACTGCAACGGACTGTACACGGCCTGCTGAAAGACCGCCTTTGATTTTTTCCCAGAGGAACGGCGACAGCTTGTAGCCCACAATTCTGTCAAGGATTCTTCTTGCCTGCTGGGCATTGATAAGGTCCTCATCAATTGTGCGCTTGTTGTTCATACCTTCGGTAATACCCTTTTTGGTTATTTCCCCGAAAGTCACACGGTTTTTCTGGGTTGTATCCAGTTTAAGAATATGTGCAAGATGCCATGAAATTGCTTCACCTTCACGGTCCGGGTCGGTTGCCAGATAAACAGTTTCACTTTCCGCAGCCAGGGATTTAAGCTCCTTGATAAGCTTTGTTTTACCCGGAATGTTGATGTAACGGGGTTTGAAGTTGTCTTCAATGTCAACACCCATCTGTGCTTTAGGCAGGTCACGGATGTGCCCCATTGAAGCTATAACATTGTAGTCTTCCCCAAGATATTTTTTAATAGTTTTTGCTTTTGCAGGGGATTCCACTATAACAAGTTTGGACATTTAAGTTCTCCTTGATATTGCTGATTTTTCTGAATTTATTTTATACAGTATACGCCTGCTGCCTGACTTGCAATCACACCATCCATCTCCATTTTGGTCAGCAGTGCTTTAAGCTGCACCATTGGAATTCTGGTCTGAGAGAAAATCTGGTTTGTACTTTTGCTTTCGCGGCCTATACAGTCATAGATTTTCTGTTCGTATTCCGAAAGTTTCGGTTTTGCTTTTCGTTTTGCCTTTGTTTTGTCCTCCGCCATGCCGAAAAATATAAGCACATCTTCTGCACCGAGAACAGGGTAGGCACCGTCCTGTATAAGACGGTTGGAGCCGTCATAAAGCGGATTGGTTATACTGCCCGGTACTGCAAAAAGCTGTTTTGAGTACTCAACAGCCCTTTTGGCTGTTGAAAGGGAACCGCTTT
The DNA here is from genome assembly GCA_015067215.1 of Oscillospiraceae bacterium. Classification (GTDB taxonomy): domain Bacteria; phylum Bacillota; class Clostridia; order Oscillospirales; family Ruminococcaceae; genus RGIG3102. Next base: position 74,885 of record SVMW01000004.1, read on the forward strand.
TGGCCTTTGCCTGCATGACACATACCGCATCACTTGCCGCTGCAATAAGACGGTTGCGTTCAAGAAATGTGGTGGCAGGTGTTGCCGCTCCTGCCCAGTATTCACTTACAACGCAGCCTTTTGAACATATTTCGTCCTGCAGATTGCGGTGACTTGCAGGGTAGGCCTTATCAAGACTTGTACCGATAAACGCCACGGTTTTCCCGCCGCATGCCAAAGCTGCCTTGTGGGCAACACTGTCCAGCCCCTGTGCCAGACCACTGATTATTGTAACAGCATTCTGTGCAAGTATTGTGCATATTTCGTCACAGATTTTAATGCCGTCACGGTCAGGGTTTCTTGAGCCGACTATGCCAAGTCTGTTTCCTGTGCTGAGCAGGGATAAATCCCCTTTGTAAAACAGCACCAGCGGTGCCTGAGGTATCTGGCGGAAACATTCAGGATATTCACTGTCAGTGTAGTTAACCGACATAATATCATGTGCTGCATGTATCTGCTGCACCTGTTCAGCTGCTTCCAGCGGAACTTCCAGCGCTCTTGCCATCTGCTTTGCGGTAAAAACTTCGTACTGATGCCAGCTGTGGCGGTTTTCGTAAAGCTTCTGCGGTGTAACAGAAAGCTTTGCAATTTCACCACCATCGCTCAGTGCCGAACCAAGTGTCATTGACAACCATATATTGTACAGGTCCATCCTATTCACCTCTGAGTTCCCACATCATAACACCTGCGGAAACTGCCGCATTGAGAGATTCAATCTGTTCGCTCATAGGAATTTTCACCCTGTGTGTGGATGCATTTATTGTCTGCTGTGAAAGACCGTTGCCCTCGTTACCGATGAGTACTGCAACAGGCAGGTTTATTTTTTCACTGCCAAGTTCCTTTGAGTTTTCAAGGCAGGTTGCAACGGTTGAAAAACCTTTGGCGGACAATTCTGCCACAAATTCAGGCACATCTGCCACTTTGCAGACATTCAGCTTTACACTTGCTGTCATACTGCTGCGCAGCACCTTAGGGCTGTAAATGTCGGCACATTTTGAGCTTACAACTATGTCTTCGTAGCCAAATGCCAGGGCTGTTCGCATAATTGCACCGATGTTGCCGGGGTCCTGAATATCTTCAAGAACAATAAGCTTTTTCGCACTGTAAATTCTGCCCATATCGGCAGTTTTCATTCTGAAAATGCCAAAAACACCCTGACTGGTTTTGTCTTCACTCAGTTTTTCATTTACTGCCTCGCTGATGATGTAAACATTTTCACCATCCAGTTCAGCTGCAAATTTTTCGTACTCGTTCTGTGTGAAGAAAAGGCTTTCAGCAGCAAAGCCTGCTCTCAGAATGTCCATTACAACCTTTGGTGTGGATGCAAAAAAAGTGCCGCTTTCGCCACGCAGTTTTGCATCCTTTGCCAGTTTCTGTGCATATTTGATTTTTGGATTGTCCTTGCTCTGGATTGTGTTAAGCATTTGAATGCACCTCAAAATTCCCTTATATATAAGTAGTTAAAAACACTTTTTTACGCTGATTTTGGGCGCACTTAGGCCCTAAAATCAGCGTTTCTAACTGTCTTTAAATACAAAGATACGCCCTGTCGCTTAAAGCGCCAAGGCGTAATTTATGTTATTACAGAGCTTTTTTAGCTGTTTCAACAAGAGAAGCAAATGCTGCTGCATCGTTGATAGCAAGTTCGGAAAGCATTTTTCTGTTGAGTGTGATGCCTGCTTTTTTGAGGCCGTTCATAAATGTAGAGTAGTTCATATCGTACATTTTAACAGCTGCAGAAA